>CAMGSV010000070.1 GCA_946061495.1 uncultured Spirochaetales bacterium
CCGAACCAAGAACAATCCCGTCCTCATCGGTGAGCCCGGTGTGGGTAAGACTGCCATTGTGGAGGGGCTTGCCCGCCGCATTGTCTCCGGTGACGTGCCGGAAAGCCTGGCCAACAAGCGGCTTTTGTCCCTGGATTTGGGGGCTCTGGTGGCGGGGGCAAAATTCCGAGGGGAGTTCGAGGAGCGGCTGAAGGCAGTCATCAACGAGGTGCAGAAGTCCGAGGGACGCATCATCCTCTTCATTGACGAGCTCCACACCCTAGTGGGGGCCGGTGCCTCGGAGGGTTCCATGGATGCCTCCAACCTGCTGAAGCCCGCCCTTGCCCGGGGAGAGCTGCGGGCAATCGGTGCCACCACCCTGGACGAGTACCGCAAGTACATCGAAAAGGATGCGGCTCTGGAGCGGCGGTTCCAGCAGGTGTACTGCGCCGAGCCCACGGTGGAGGATTCCATCGCCATTCTCCGGGGATTGCAGGAGAAGTATGAGGTGCACCATGGTGTCCGCATCCGGGATGATGCCCTGGTGGCTGCCGCAGTCCTTTCCAACAGGTACATCACCAATCGCTTCCTGCCGGACAAGGCCATCGACCTGGTGGACGAGGCGGCCAGCCGTCTCAAGATGGAGATAGAGAGCCAGCCCACAGAGCTGGACCAGGTGGAGCGGAAGGTGCTGCAGCTTTCCATCGAGAAGCAGGCCTTGTCCAAGGAGAGCGACACCGCCTCCAAGGAGCGGCTGGCCAAGCTGGAGAAGGACTTGGCGGAGCTCACCAGCCGCCGTGATGCCATGCGGCTCCAGTGGGAGAACGAGAAGAAGGAGATTGACGACACCCGCCGCCTGAAGGAGGAGCTGGAGCAGCTGCGCATTGACGAGACCCGCTACACTCGTGAAGGCAACTACGACAAGGCTGCAGAGATAAAGTATGGACGCATTCCCCAGATAGAGAAGGAGCTGGAGGCAGCGGTGGCTCGCCGGGAGGAGTCCCAGAGGTCCGACTCGGAATCCCAGCGTCTGCTGCGGCAGGAGGTGTCCGAGGAGGACATTGCCCGGGTGGTGTCCACTTGGACCGGGATTCCTGTCAGCAAGATGCTGGCGGGAGAGCGGCAGAAGTACCTGGAGCTGGAGGATGTGCTGCACCAGCGGGTGGTGGGTCAGGATGAGGCGGTGTCGGCGGTGGCAGATGCAATCCGCCGCAACAGGGCGGGCCTTTCCGACGAGAACCGCCCCCTGGGAAGCTTCTTGTTCATCGGGCCCACCGGCGTAGGAAAGACGGAGCTGGCCAAGACCCTGGCGGACTTCCTGTTCAATGACGAGAAGTCCCTGACCCGCATCGACATGAGCGAGTACATGGAGAAATTCAGCGTCAGCCGCTTGATTGGTGCGCCTCCCGGCTATGTGGGCTACGACGAGGGCGGCCAGCTCACCGAGGCGGTGCGACGGCGGCCCTACAGCGTGGTGCTCTTTGACGAGGTGGAAAAGGCCCACCCGGACGTGTTCAACGTGCTGCTGCAGGTGCTGGATGACGGCCGCCTCACTGACGGCCAGGGACGGGTGGTGGACTTCAAGAACACCATCATCATCATGACCAGCAACCTGGGCTCCGACCTGATTCTTGGCGCTGACACGGCGGCCAAAATGGAGGAGGTTCGCCCTCAGATTGATATGCTGCTAAAGTCAACCTTCCGGCCTGAGTTCCTGAACCGTATCGACGAGATGGTGATGTTCCGCCGCCTGAGCAAGGACTGCATCCAGGGCATCGTCCGGGGGCAGCTGCAGCGGGTGGCCCGCCGTCTGGAGGATCGGCGCCTCCACCTTGAGGTGTCTGACAAGGCCATTGCCTTCCTGGCGGAGGTGGGCTATGATCCCCTCTTTGGAGCCCGACCGGTGAAGCGGGCCATCCAGTCCTATCTGGAGAACCCTTTGGCCAAGGAATTGTTGGCAGGAAGGTTCATGGAGGGCAGTGTGGTCCATGTGGACTCTCCGGTGGGTTCCGAGGAGGCATCGGTGAAGGATGGCGGTCTTATTTTCTCATAGTATATAGACAAAATCCTTGTAAAATTTTATTATATGCGACACAGGTTCTCCCGAGAGCCTGTGTCCAAAAGTTTTGAGGTACTTATGCCAACATACGAGTATGAATGTGAGACATGTAAACATCGTTTTGAGGTTGTCCAGAAGATGATGGACGACCCTCTGAAAATCTGTCCTGAGTGCGGCAAATCCATCCGTAGGATTCTCAGCGGTGGGATTGGCATTTCCTTCCAAGGTTCTGGATTCTATGTCAATGACTCTTCCAAGTCCCCCCACAACTGTGGTGGTTCTTGTGCATCTTGCAAGGAGTAAGGTACAGTGAAAAAGCAGACGGCCCGTTTTTTCTGTGAGAATTGCAATGCCGAGGTGGGGCGTGACGATAAGGTCTGTGCCCGCTGCGGTCATTTCTTTGCCTCTGTCCGTTGCCCCCATTGTGGCATGATGGGCGAGCCCTCCCAGTTCAAGTCGGGTTGTCCCCAGTGCGGTTATGCCATGGACTTGTCAGGATTTGGCATTCCAAGCTCAGGTTCTAAGAAAAAGAAGGGGAAGGGAAAAGGAGCAGTCCACAGGGACGAGCGTCTGCCAATTTGGATCTATATCATAACCACTCTGGTGCTGGTGGGTGCTGTGGTGGGTGCATTCTTCTACTTGGGAAATGTCTAGGATTCTCGGTTTGTATGGATGTATTGGAGAAGCTGGCCTTATGGCCAGCTTTCTTTGTTAGCTGCTGGTAGGCTCGGCGTGGTGTGCCATCGTGGGTGTGGATGACACCGCAGTAGTGGTAGCCCAGCTTTTGCAGTAGGTTCTGCATGGGCAGGTTCGCTTGGTGGGTATCGATGAGGATGTTGCCACACTGCTCCAGTGCCCACTGGAGGCAGAAGGTGGCTGCTCCCCGTATCCTTCGGGAGCTTGCAAGGCGGTGAACCACACCGTAGGGCTGCTGCGGCTCAATCCATTGTCCTTGATATATCTGGTGATAGGTTGGGTCGTCGGCCATCTCCAAAAAGAATACTGCCACCACAGCCTCTGTCGCAGAGGTATCCGCCGTAGGAGGAAGGCCTTCCACACAGACATAGCTTTTTTGCTGGAGAATATCCTCCTCAATCAAATGGCTCGGTGGCCAGGATTCTCCCCACTGGGAAGGGTTTCCCAGCTCCCGCATAAAGTCCCGTGCCTGCTGGTAGATGTTCAGCACCGCCCCTAGGTCTTGTGGCTGTGTTTTGCGTATCTGCATTTTTCACCTAGTGTCGCATGCCACCATCACGTAACCAGCTTTCTGCCCTTTGGGGATTGTCAGTTCATGGCCAGCACGAGTTCTGGCTGGGTTTCCATCACCTGGGCCCGGATGCTCTTGATGCCACCAGTGGTTTTCAAGGAGCCGTCGGTGATCAGGTCTCCACTGTTCAGGTGGATGGGGCGGTCAGGAACCAGGTTGTAGTAGTCGTCCTGGCGCTCGGTAAGCTGGCCACTGTACAGGATTCCTTCCTGGGGATGGATGAACAGAATCTTTGCCTTTTGGGCTGGGGTAGGGGAAAAGGTTCCTCCCCCCTGAACCAACTGCTGCAGTCGCTCCAGATTCTTCTTGTTGGTGCCGCTGATGCAGCCCCGCACCTCCAGCAGCTGTGCCTTCTCCGCCTCTTCGTCGTCAAAGTCGGGGGGAGTCAGCAGCACCACCTGGGGAATAGTCTTGAGGCTGCACTTCATGTGCTGCACCATCACCTTCCAGTGGCGGGGATAGTCTACGGCGTTGATGACCACCAGATGAGGCTGAATCTCCTCCACGTTGTCTAGCGCCTTCAAAAGCCAGCGGTAGCAGATGGTGTCATAGCCTGCCTCTTCTAGTGCGGAGCGGATGGCGATGCCTTCCGTCTGGGCGTCGGATACAATCAGTGCTTTCATTCGGTCCCCAGATTTTCTACTGTGTAATCGAAGATCTGCCAGATGCCGTCCCGCTGGCGCACGTGGTAGATGTACCGCTTCTTCTCGTAGAAGGTGTCGTACTTGAACCACTGGGTGGAGGTGACGGTTCCCTCTGTTTGGGTGTAGACGGTCTTGTCGATGGTGAAGCGCTCAGGGATGGCCACAATGTCGCCGTCAATGCGGGACTGCTGCAGGTCGGCCTTGTAGTTGTCCAGCATTCTGTTGCGCTCGATGGCGGAGCTGCTGCTGTACTTCCTGTTGCGGACGGGATCACGCTTCAGCATCTCTTCCAGGTCCATGTAGAGGAAATATTGGTCCCACAGGCTGCGCTGGCGGGCTACAATGGTCTGTTCCACCACCTTGTCTGGGGAGATGGCTTGCGGCTGGAGGATGTCAGCGGTGACTGGGGCCACGGGAATCAGTGATGAGGCAGCCGCTGCAGGGGAAGGACGCACTTCCAGTGACATCCTGTTGGAGGTGATGGCGTTGGAAAGCCGTGCCTTGTACAGCTCAGGGTAGAAGATTACTTCCATATAGTAGACTGCGGGCTCGTCAATCTGTACGAAATTCTTCAGGTTTTCGGTGAAGGAATACTCCTCGCCGGTCTCCAAGGAGATTTCCCGGAAGTAGACGGTCTGCTGCATGGTGCGCTTGCGGATTAGCTGGTCGGTGGCAGGCAGCTCCTTGTTCTTTACGGTGAGAACCTTGAAGTCCATGCTGAACATCCGGTCGTCCGCCAGCTTGAATCGCAGGGTCTCAGGCCCCTTGTTGGCCACGGTGACATGGACGTAGACAGGGTTATCCTCAGCGGATCCGGGATAATACATGGTCTTGTTGTAGAACTTGGCGGTGACCTCCACATCCTGTGCGTAGGACTGTGCAAAGAGGGCAAAACCCGCTATAATGACTGCCAGTATGCGTTTCAATTCAGTACTCCAGATTCAGAATTGGTTCCGGGAAAACAGCCCCAGTGGGTTTTTCGTCAAACAGTCTCTACGAGACCGCTTTCCCGGCATAGGTTTACTATAGTATCGGACAAAAGCAATGAATACCTTACAAACAAATTCACCTTCCAAAGATTTACCTGGATTCCAGTCAAATCCTCTCCATTCCTATTTCTGTTGCTGGGACGACTTGCAGGAGGGAATCCGCCGTCTGTCTTCTTCCACAAAGCCTGCTCCTGTGCAGATTGAGGGGGTCCATGGCAGCATGGTCTCCTTCCTGCTGGCGGAGTACCTGGCTTCCACTGCCTGCGGGGGCTCCTGCTGTGTCATGGTGGTGAGTGGCGAGCGGGAGGCCCAGGAGCTGGCACTTGATTTGTCTGCCGCACATAAGGATATCCAGGTGCGGTACATGCCCTGGTGGGGAATGGTTCCCTATCGGCCGGCTCCCCGTGGGGCTGCAGTCTTTGGCCAACGTGCCGCAACCCTTGCCTCCCTGGCTTCTATGGGTGGGCAGGACGCTTCCGATGGGGAGCATCCTCCCACCGTTTTCATCGTGAGTCAGCGTTCATTGCAGACTCCCGTTCCCCCGCCGGAGTACATCCGCTCCCTGCTGTTTTCCCTGCAGGTGGGGGACAGCTTTGACCCGGTGGCCTTGGCGGGCCGGTTGGTGGAGCAGGGCTACCTGCGGGTGCCCAGGGTGACGGTGCGGGGGGAGTTTGCCCTACGAGGCGAGGTGCTGGACATTTTCATGGCGGGGGAGGAGGTGGCCCACCGCATTGTCTTTGATTTTGACCAGATCGAGCAGATAAAGACCTTCGATCCTGAGGGACAGCAGTCCCTGGAGACGGTGGACTCCCTAAGGGTGTACCCCATGAAGGAGGTGGTGTGGACCCCCCAGCTGGTGGAACGGCTGGAGCAGGTGCTGGCTGAGGACACGTTCCAGAAGCCCACTGGTGCTGCCGCCAGCGGTACGGTGCAGGGCAACGATACCGGTGACTTTGGCTTTGTCAGCCACCAGAACTTTGAGGATGCCCGGCGGCAAGTGCTGGAGGAGCTTCGGATCCAGGGGGAGAGCCTGGGGGAGGAGTTGTTCTACCAGGAGGTCTTTGACCGTCCCTATTCCCTGATGGATTATCTGGGGGATGAAGTTCCTGTCTTCTTCGTTGACTTTGACCGTCTGGCCAATGCCCAGGAGGGCTTTGACCGGGAGTATCTGGGAATGTACCGCAAGGTCCGCGCTCTCCATCCCGTTCCTCCTCCTGACCGCATCCTCTTTTCCTTCCAGCGGCTGGTGGCTCAGCATCCACGGCGGATTCTGTTCAGAACCCTCCATACCCAGCTTTCCCAGGAGGAGCAGGACATTTCCACCGTCAGGCTGGAGATGGACCCGCCCCGCAGCTTTTTCGGCAACATCCAGTATCTGAAGGAAAGCTTTTCCAATCTCATGGCCGACGGCTGGCGCATCTTCATCTACGGTGAGAGTGAGAACCAGGCCTTCCGCATTGCCGAGCTTCTGCGGGACTTGGCCGGGGAGGGATTGCAGGTGCTGCCCCAGGCCATCACGGCGGGGTTCGGCGTTCCTGCATTGAAACTGCTGGTGGTGCAGGAGAACGAGATTTTCGGCCGACGAAAGCGGACGCCAAAGTCCGTGAAGCAGGTGAAAAGCTCCGTCATCGACACCTTCGTGGAGCTGAATCCCGGCGACTATGTGGTCCACGTGAACTACGGCATCGGACTGTTCAAGGGCATCGAGCGGGTGAAGGCCGGGGGCAACGAGCGGGACTACATCAAGCTGGAGTATGCCGACCAGGAGTTCGTGTTCATTCCCATCGAGCAGGTGAACCTGGTGCAGCGGTACATCGGCAACGAGGGAGTGGCCCCACGGCTGGACAGAATCGGCTCCAAGAGCTGGGAGAACCGCAAGAACAAGGCCCGACAGGCCGCCGAGGACATTGCCCACAAGCTCATCGACCTGTATTCCCGCCGCAAGGCCTCCCGTGGCTTTCCCTTTCCGAAGGATGCGGAGTGGCAGACTGCCTTTCAGGCGGCCTTTCCCGACACCGAGACGGGGGGCCAGTTGAATGTGACCGCAGAGGTGAAGGCCGACATGGAGAAGCCGGAGCCCATGGACCGGCTGGTGTGCGGCGATGTGGGCTACGGCAAGACGGAGATTGCCATGCGGGCGGCCTTCAAGGCGGTGATGGGTGGCAAGCAGGTGGCATTCCTGGCTCCCACCACCATCCTGGCGGAGCAGCACTACGAGAACTGTGTGGAGCGGTTCCAGGGCTTTCCCGTCCGCATTGCCCACATGTCCCGGTTTGTGACACGCAAGGAGCAGAAGCAGATTCTGGAGGGACTGGCTGCCGGTACCGTGGACATTCTGGTTGGAACCCACCGCATCATCCAGAAGGACGTGGTGTTCAAGGACTTGGGATTGATGATCATCGACGAGGAGCAGCGGTTCGGGGTGAAGGACAAGGAGCGGCTGAAGGAGCTGAAGACAAACATCGACAGCCTTGCCATGAGCGCCACCCCCATTCCCCGCACCCTCCACATGAGCCTGCTGAAAATTCGTGACATGAGCCTTTTGACCACGCCGCCCCAGAACCGGCAGGCCATTGAGACGGTGATCGACAGCTACAACGACGACCGTGTGGCGGCGGCTATCCGCAGGGAGGCGGAGCGGGGAGGGCAGGTGTTCTATCTCCACAACCGGGTGGAAAGTCTGGAGGAGGTGCGGTTCCGCCTCCAGAGCCTGGTGCCGGAGATGATGGTGGAGACTGCCCACGGCCAGATGACCGCCATAGAGCTGGACGACATCTTCCGTCGCTTCAAGCTGGGGGGCTTCCACATTCTGGTGTCCACCACCATCATCGAGAACGGCATCGACATTCCCAACGTCAACACCATCATCATCGACCGGGCGGACATGTACGGTGTGTCCCAGCTCTACCAGCTGCGGGGGCGGGTGGGCCGCAGCGACCGGAAGGCCTACGCCTACCTGCTGTACCCGGAGAACAAGGCCTTGTCGGAGATTGCCATGAAGCGGCTGCAGGTCATCAGCGACTTTACCGAGCTGGGGTCCGGCTTCAAGATTGCCATGAAGGACATGGAGATTCGTGGAGCGGGAAACCTGCTGGGCAAGGACCAGTCCGGGGAGATTTTTTCCGTGGGGTTCGACCTGTACCTCAAGCTGCTGGAGGAGGCCGTCCAGCGGCTCACCGACGAGAATTTCCAGGCTCAGAACGAGGTGCTGATGGAGCTGGAGTACACCGGCTTCATCCCGGAAACCTACATCACCAATCCCCAGACAAAGATGGAGATATACAAGAAGATTGCTTCTGTCTCGGAGCGGGATACCCTGGAGCGGATTCACGCCGAGCTGCAGGATCGCTTTGGCCCCATTCCAGAGGAGGTGTACAGCCTCCTGTCCCTGGCGGAGATCAGAATCATCTGCCGCCGCCTCAGCATCGCCACTCTGCGGGAGCGTGGTGGCCTGGTGACCCTGGAATTTTCCCGTGTGTCGGACATTTCCGTGGACAAGGTGCTGCGTATGCTGAAGGAAAGCGGCGGCCGTGTGAAGCTCGATCCCCAACGGCCCCACGTGCTGTTGCTGGAGACCGGCAAGATTGGCCTGAAGGAAAAGAGCGAGTTCATCAGGGAAAAACTGGAGATGTTGGCCAGCTAGTTTTAAAGGCCAACCTTGGCCAGCTAGTATTCAAAGGCCAACATCGTCGTTGGCCAGCTAGTATTCAAAGGCCAACATCGTCGTTGGCCAGTTAGTATTCAAAGGCCAACCCTGGCCAGTTAGTATTCAAAGGCCAACCCTGGCCAGTTAGCATTTAAAGGCAAACCTTGGCCAGTTCGTAGTAAATAGGAGGAGATATGATCAAGGCTGTGATATTCGACTATGGGAACGTGATTTCCCAGACCCAGACGGGGGACTGTGCCGTCCAGATGGAGGCCATGACAGGCGTGCCTGCCCAGGTGTTCCGCACCGTCTACGACAGGTTCCGCTTTGAGTTCGACAGAGGGACCATCACCGGTGCCCAGATGTACCGCCAGCTGCTGGAGGCCGACGGCTACCACCAGCAGGCAGCAGACATGGCATTGATGGAGCAGATTGCCCGCCTTGACATGGAAAGCTGGCGGCCCGTGCATCAGGATGTCACCGATTGGGGGCTTTCCCTGAAGGCCAGCGGCCTCAAGCTGGGCATCCTTTCCAACATGCCCACGGAATTCCTCACCTACTACGAGGATGAGATAGCACTGTTCAAGGCCGCCCATTACGCCTGCTTTTCCTGCCGTGTGGGGCTCATCAAGCCGGAGCCTGCCATCTATCACGATGTATTGAAAGGACTTGAGGTGGAGCCCCAGGAGGCGGTCTTCTTTGACGACATGGCAGTGAACGTGGAGGCTGCCTGCGCTCTGGGCATTCACGGGCTGCTGTGGCGGGGACTGGAGCAGGCCAAGGCCGACTTCCAGCAGATAGTGGAAAAGTATGGCCGCTGATTTTTCATCGGACTTTCCCTGCCTTGTTTCTGTCTATTGGAAGCAGGTATTGGCTCGTCTCCAATCTGCGGCGGAGGCACAGGGAGCGGAAAGTCAGGCTGCCAGCTGGCATGGGGCCCTGTGCCGTCAGCTGCTTCCCGATAGCCGAGAGGAGTTTGTCCTTCCAGGTGAGCTGGCCGATCCCCTGGGGGCGGTCCACCATCAGGCCACTGACCGCATGGTCCACCAGTACAAGAACCGGGTGCTGGTGCTCACCACCAGCCGCTGCTTCGCCCACTGCCGCTATTGCTTCCGAAAAAGCTTCATCTGCGACACTGCTTCCCGGCAGCCCGCCTCCAAGGACTGGCCTCAAAGCCAGGAGATTGACGCCATGTGCCGGTATCTGGCTGCCCACCCGGAGATTCAGGAGGCATTGCTTTCCGGGGGCGACCCCCTGACGGTGTCCTTCCATCAGATAGCTGAGCTGGTGACCCGGTTTCGGGAGGCCAGGCCGGGGCTTTTGGTTCGCCTGTGCACCAGGGCCATCTCCTTTCATCCTGCCGTCTTCACCGAGAATCTGGTGGAAGGCCTTCGGAGCTTGCGTCCCCTGTGGGTGATTCCCCACATCAACCATCCTGCAGAAATCAGCCCCCGCTACGCCCCGGAGTCACGGGAGGCCCTGTCCCGCCTGGTGGACGCAGGGATTCCCGTCCAGAGCCAGACGGTGCTGCTGCGGGGGGTGAACGACGACGTGGCCACCTTGAGCCACCTGTTCCACCAGCTGACCCTGCTGGGGGTGCGGCCGGGCTACCTGTTCCAGTGCGACCTGGTGCCGGGAACCTCCCATCTTAGGGTGCCGGTGGAGGAGGGGGTGGCCTTGTACCACCAGCTGCGGCGGGAGCTTTCCGGCCTTTCCACCCCTGTGTACGCCGTGGATCTGCCCGGAGGCGGCGGCAAGCTCAACCTGCTGGAGCTAGATCCCAGCCTCAGTCCCACCCAGGTGCGGCGGCTGGAGGACTGCTACCAGTTTGTCAAAGCCGACGGCTCGGTGTGGCGGTATCCGAGGTGAGAGTGATTTTTTCAGCAGTATCAATAGAGTAAGACTCGAAGGAGGAGCGTATGAGTTCAATTGCAATCCAGCAGAAGGGAATTTTGGACATTCCGGCGGACGCCATCGTGAATGCGGCCAACAGCGGCCTGCTGGCGGGAGGCGGTGTATGCGGCGTGATTTTCCAGCGGGCGGGTGAGCGGCAGCTGGAGGCGGCCTGCCAAAGGATCGGCCACTGTCCTGAGGGCTCGGCGGTCATAACAGCCGGCTTCGGCTGTCCGTGCAAGTCCATCATCCATGCGGTGGGGTCGGTGTACCGGGATGGAACCAGGGGGGAGGCGGAGCTCCTGTACGGGGCCTACAAATCATCCCTCCAGCTGTGCCGCCAGCACGACCTCCACTCAGTCGTCTTTCCACTGATTTCCGCCGGCATCTTTGGCTATCCTGTCCAAGCCGCCTGGTGCCAGGCCATAGCTGCCTGCAGGGACTTCATCAGCGGCAACCCCGACTTTGACATCAGCATCATCTTTGCCATCCCGGAGGAGGAGAAGCTTGTGGTGGGCCAGCAGGTTCTGGGGAACTAGGGGAGTGCAGGGAGATGGTGCGGGCCAGCGCCACCGACGAGGGGGATCGGTCTCCACCACATCCCCACACAAAAAAAGGCCGTGTCCAGTCATGAAGTGCACCCCAATTATTGGACACTTTAGCTAGGCTGATTTTAAGGACTGATT
>CAMGSV010000071.1 GCA_946061495.1 uncultured Spirochaetales bacterium
GGTGTTCCAGCCGGAGGAGATGGTGTAGAAGAAAAAAATTCAGTATTCCTGTCTATGCTTTTCTTCCCTTTCCTCAAAAAACTTTTCGTTGCTTACCTGCTGCAAGACGGCAGCAGTGTACTTCGGGTTTGATGCCAGGGTATCCACTGAGTAAATTTTATATGGCAAATCGTCTCCACTAGAAATTTCCACCTTGTAATAGTGGGAGGCAACCTTCTTCGAGAAACTGTAATATTTGGAGACATGGACTGCAAAGAAAAACTCATCCCCTTGCACCATATAGATATAAAATACAGGTCTATGCAATGGGACATACTGGGGGTCAAAATGCTGATTGACAGGAACTCCCAACCCTTTTTCAAGCTCTTGGAAAAAATCCCTTGGAGAAACTAAAACATGCTCATTGGGATTCGTGTCAACTGCATATTGTTTTTGCATATTGTTGTAAATCAGACTATAAACTGTCCGGTTGGTTTGGGCAAGGGGATATTTTCCTATTTTAGCCTTGTACGCTTCTATGAGCTTGCCATAGTAGACCAAATCCTTGAGTCGAATAATATCACAATCATCCTGAAACCTCCGCTCCACTCCCTCTAGTTCTGGCAAGGCATTTTTCATAAAGTCTATTTCTTCCGACGTTTTTTCAGGACTTGCTTTTTTCCCAGCAACATATTCGTCAATTTTATTCGCTACCACAGTGTCCACACCAAAAACAAGCTCCATCTTGCTGAGTTTGGACGGCCAAGACATCAGAATAGTATCTCCTTTTCTATAGGCACCTTCTGCATTATTTGAACGTATCTGAATTCCAGCTCCTTCAAAATATACATTTAATTTTTCACCTTCTACTTTTATGATAACCGATCTCCCCAAGGTTTTTGAAAGGAGGTCTTCCATCGTAGCAAAAGATACATTCTCACTGCATATCAAATCAAGGTTAATCTTGACAAAATTCCCTTCGTTGGAAATTGATTCTTCTGCTGATGAAAAATAATCATACTCATACTTATTCTTTGCAAATTCTGCATTCATAATAGAATCTTCCAAAAGCTGAACATCTGCTCGTATGTCACGAGATTTTCCAGTATGAACAACATCATATTCGATGACATTGACATAGTTATCTGCAAAATAATATCCAACATAAATTTCCCGTGCGCTGAAATTTCTAATATCTGCATAACAAGCAAATGAAAACAAAGCCAATAGAATTGCAAAAATCAACTTCTTCATTTCATCTCCATAATCTTATGATTCCTGACAACATGCCTTTTAAGTACAATGAAACAGCTGGCAACACAGCCTTCCGCCACCAACAAGCCTTACCTTCGCACCACCTTTTCCCACTGGAACTCAGCAAACAGATTCGGCTGGTGAAACCGGGGCACCACCTCCACCCCCTCAAAGTCCAGCAGGGACTGGAGGGCCAGGGCTCTGTCCCCACTGGAAGCCGCCGCCCGCCCCACCGGAATGATGCGGTTTATGGTGGCACGCCAACAGCTGCCGTCAGCAGGGGTTACGGGATTTTCAATGGTGTTGTCCAGCCCGAAGTCCCGCCATGGAATAAACAGCTCCAGATACCAGAACTCGTCGGCCACCTCCATCCTCCAGCTGGCGTGGCTCTGCCAGTCGTAGTCAAAGAAAAGCTTTTGCCCGGCAATCTCCTGCATCAGGACTCCAGCTGCCGGGTCAGAAAGGCAGTCGCAGGTGGCCGCCAGCTTCCCCTCCCCCACTGCCACCCGATAGTCAAGGCAGGAGCCGGCAGCATCGATTTTCCAACCATAGTAAAAGTCCGAGCCCTCCGGCTGCACAAAGAGCTCAAGGCAGCTGTGGTTGAACACCCAGGACTTAGGATTTGGAGCGGAATCCACCTCAAAGGAGGCGGGCTGGCTGTTTCTGGCACCGGGCAATTCGGCGCAGAAGGAAATGGCTAGCCCATCCTTTCCGCCGGCCACAAAGGCTCCGGTAAACTCCTTCCGTCCGAATTCCTGGCCAGGCACGAAATCCAACTCCAGCCCCGGCACCTCGTACCGCTGCATCTTCTTGTCGCTGTCCTGCCGTACCGTAATGGGCAGGATGGGAATGGTAAAGCTCAACATGAAACCAGTGTAGCAGGATTTTACGGAAAGGGAAAGGAGCCAGAGGAGAGACACTATCGTTATTCTTATATAGAATAGACCGTAAAATCTATAGCACATTCCCTCTTTTTGTTGTATTATATGTATTGAAGGTCTTGGACGATGAATGGAGGGTTCCACAGGACTCCGACAGACTGCCATCCGCTATTCCCAGACCCATGCAAGGAGGTTTCATGTCCATTTGTCTTTATAACGGTACCCTTCTCAGCGGCTTCGCCGTCATGGAGCGCTGTGCGGTGCTCATCGAGGAGGGCCAGATTGCCGACGTGTTCAGCCAGAAACGATTTGAGCAGAAGAAATTCTCACCCTCCACCAAGGTCTATGACGTGGAGGGAGCCTACATCGCACCCGGCTTCATCGACACCCACATCCACGGCTTCAAGGGACACGGAACGGAGGACGGCTCCACCGAGGCCATGCTGGCCATGTCCAAGGATCTGGCGGACTACGGTGTCACCTCCTTCAACCCCACCCTCTACTCCTCCGTGGAGGAGAACTTCATGAAGGACATCAAGGCCGTCACCGATGCCATGGGGCAGGAGCAGGGAGCCAACATCATGGGCATGCACCTGGAAGGCCCCTTCGTCTCGCCGGACAAGGTGGGAGTCCAGAAGCCAGAGACCATCCACAAGGTGGACTTAGAGCTGATGGAACGACTGTGGACAGCCTCCCAGGGAAAGATTGTCAACATGACGGTGGCCCCGGAAATCAAGGGTATGCGGGAGCTGGCCCTCTTCTGCCTGAAAAAGGGAATCGTCCTCCAGGCAGGCCATACCAACGCCACCTACGAGAACATGGTGGAGGGGATGCAGGCGGGAATCCTCCACTCCACCCACCTGTTCAACGCCATGAGCCAGATGCACCACCGGAACCCTGGCGCCGTGGGAGCAGTGCTGATTCACCCGGAGATGGCCTGCGAAATCATTGCCGACGGCATCCACGTGCATCCCGACCTATTGAAGCTCCTTCGCCGGGACAAGCCTGCGGACAAGATTGTGCTGGTGACGGATGCCCTGCGGCCCACGGAGCAGACCCAGGGCACCCTACTGGCCAACAAGGAGGAGGTGGTCTTTGAGGGCGGCTGCTTCCACCGCAAGGAGGACGGAGTCATTGCAGGGTCCGCCCTCACCATGATTCGTGGCGTGAAGAACCTGGTGGAATTCGGCATCCCCCTGGAGGACGCTGTCCGCTGTGCCTCCACCAATCCCGCCCAGATCATGCACTATGACAAGAAGGGACAAATTATCCCTGGCTACGATGGGGACATCACCGTCTTTGACAAGCACTTCAACGTGCTGATGACCATCATCGGTGGCGACATCAAGAAGAACATCATCTAGCATTTTATAGCCGGCATTCCGGCACAAGGAGTTGTATATGAGACTAGTAATTCATCCTGACTATGACGCCTGTTCAGCCTGGGCGGCATACCACATTGCCAGCCGCATCAACGAGGCACAGCCCACCGCCCAAAAGCCCTTCGTGCTGGGACTGCCCACCGGCTCCACCCCCCTGGGAACCTATCGGAAGCTCATCGAGCTGAACAAGGCCGGCAAGGTGTCCTTTGAGCATGTGGTCACCTTCAACATGGATGAGTACGTGGGACTTCCCGCCGACCATCCCCAGAGCTACCACTTCTTCATGTGGGACAACTTCTTCAACCACATCAACATCAAGAAGGAGAACGTCCACATTCTCAACGGCATGGCAAATGATCTTGCCGCCGAGTGCGCCGCCTACGAGAAGGCCATCGCCGATGTGGGCGGCATCGACCTGTTCCTGGGGGGCGTTGGAGTGGACGGCCACCTGGCCTTCAACGAGCCCGGCTCCTCCCTCTCCAGCCGCACCAGGGTCAAATCCCTCACCTCCGACACCATCCAGGTGAACTCCCGGTTCTTTGGTGGCGACATCAGCCAGGTGCCCACCACCGCCCTCACCGTGGGAGTGGGAACGGTCACCGATGCCAGGGAGGTGCTGGTGCTCATCACTGGCCGCAACAAGATGCACGCCCTGCGCCACGCCGTGGAGGAGGGCATCAGCCAGATGTGGACCATCAGCGCCCTGCAGCTCCATCCCAAGGCCATCATCGTCTGTGACGAGGACTCCACCGAAGAGCTGAAGGTGGGCACCGTGAAGTACTTCAAGGACATCGAAAAGAAGAACCTGGACAACAGGTTTTAACCTTTAACCCAAAAAACGGCGTGATTTCAGTCACGCCGTTTTTTTACCAACGTTTCCCCAGCCCCACAAAAAACTTCTCAGGAAAAATTTCTTTCCAACACGGAATGGATGTCCGCCACCAGCTGGCTTTCCAGCTGGCTGCGCAGCTCCCGCTGGAGGCTGGAGGCGTTTCTCAGGAACAGGTCTGCAGGATGCACCTCCAGTGCGGCAGCCAAGGACACAATCATGTCAAAGGAGGGCTTCGCCTTGCCCGCCTCCATCAGCCCAATCATGCCGTTGGAGCAGGATCAGCTTTCTGCCAGCTGGGCTTGGGAAAAATTTTTCTTTGCACGGTAGTACTTCATGTTCATCCTGAAGGTGTCCAAAGCCTTAATCAGTCCCCCTCATTCTCCTAAAGGTAGACTTTTACTACGAATATTTATGTTCATTTAAATATTTAGACATATAAAATGCACCTCCTAAAAGTGAACTTTATTTGTCCAACTTTTTGGGGTGCACTTCAAACGACCAGCTTTACAATGCCTTTTTTCATCTATAAGATTTCCCCTACTTTCCCAGATTCGGTGCCCTCAGCTGCAAGATCTTGGCATCCTGGTGGTAGGGATTGTATTTCAGGCAGCTCTCCAAAGAACGGCCAGCCTCCTGGGAAAAACCAGTTTGATACTGAAGCCAGGCCAGACGGTACAGGATGTCTGCCTTCTCCTTTGCAGTGGAGGCAAGGCCCGCAGCCTGCGTATACACATCCCAGGCTTGGCTATACTTCTTGGAGCCAGCATACATCTCACCAAGGTTCACCAGTACGGGAATCTCCACCTCGTAGCTGCTGGTTGCGGCCAGCTGGGGGAACCGCAGGCTCTGGTCTGACAGCAGGGACTCGAACAAATCCCGGGACAGGGTCATATCCACTGAACCACCAGCTCCCTGGGCAGAAAAATAAGCAGCGCACTCACATTCCTTCACAGAAAGCTTATTCTGCAACTCCTTGTAGTCATTTGTACCAAAGCGGCTCATGAGAGAAGCATCAAAAATGCGGCGGGCCTCTCTCTCATGGCCCAGTGCAATCAAGGCTGGAACGGCAATTTCCACCAGCCTCTCACTTCCCTCTGCAGTACCACCACCATATGCCTCCAGCAAAAGCCACAGGTCAGCCTCCTTCTCCTCCTGGGTCATGTTGGGACTCACCGCAGGATTGATACGGTAGGCGTAGGCTAGGGCAGCGATATGGGCTGAATTGGTCCGTTGGTGGGAGGCTGCCATCAAATCAAGCACCTGTTCGGGGCTGGTCTTTGGCAGCATATCGTAAGCAATCATACCGGCAGAACGGAGCTTTGTCTCCCGCAGAGCCTTTGCCAAGTCATTCTCCTTCGGAACCTGCTGAACCCGCAAGGCCATTTCCATCAGCGCCCGCAACCCCTCCTCATTGTCGGGATAGAGCTCCAGCAGCCGGTTCAGCGCCAGAGATTCCAAGACAAGATCCTTGCTGCTGCGGGCATCCTTTGCCCCGTTCAGGTACAGCTGGGCCGGCAGCTCCTGCTCCCCCAGCGTCAACAGCGCTTCTCTGGCGCGGCGGCCACGTTCGAGATCCCCCATAATGGTATGAATGTCGGAAGCCAATAGCAAAGATTCGGCAGAGTGGCTGGTTCCCAGCAGGGCCAGATAGTCCAGGGCCTCGGAATACCGCTTTCCATCGTAGGCGGCAGTGGCCCAGAACAAGGGGTCGGAAAGATGTACCACGGAACCATAGTGCAGCGCCTGATCGAAATTTCCTGTGGCGGCACAAACCACCGCCGCATTCTGAAGCCAGGCATCGTTTTGTGTAGACAAGTAGGCGGAGGCATAGACATCGGCATAATCCGGGGAAAGATAATCCACGGACCCCTTCTCCTTGGCAGCCTGCAGCTGGAACTGAGAAAGAAGGGAGGCATACTTTGTATTCTCTAGCTTCTTTGCCTGCCCCAGAGCCTGGGACAAGGACTCATGCTCGTAGAGGAACCAGCTGTAGACAGCCTTCAAGTCAAGGTTGTCTGGATGCTGGCGGATTCCAGCCTTCAGCGTTTTCTCCGCCTCCTGCAGTTCTCCCACCTGAAGGAGACGCTTATATATCCCTAAGAATTGAAGGGGACTTTGGGCTGAGTCACGGGCAGAACGCAGGGTTCTTACCACTGATTTCGCATCGCCGATGGTTATCTGGCTGTCAGCAGCCTCTAAAAGCGCATTGAAGGACAGACCTTCCTTCTTCAAGTTGCAGGAGAACAGAAGGAAAATCATACACAAAAACAATAAACAACTTCCCTTCCTCAGCACTCACGCTCCTCCCAATTCCTTTCTAATACTATCCAGGACTGCATTTACAAATTTATATGAATCCTCAGATCCAAATTCCTTGGAAATGTCTACTGCCTCGTTGATGATGATGGATGGATGCAAGTCCTTTTGATACAGAAGCGGATACACACTGATCCGCAAAATTGCCAAGTCAACCTTGTTTATCCTCTTGAAATCCCAAGAGTCAAGGTGACGCTTAATAACCTCGTCTATTTCGGCCACATGCTCTATGGTGCCAGCCACCAAGAGACGAGCAAAGGCCTCACTCTCATTCTGAACCTCAGTCTGAGCGGAGGAGCCCCTCGTCCAAGGAAACTCCATCATGGAGGCCACATCACCGTTGCCCATATCCCAGGAAAACAATGCCTGGAAGGCAAGAATTCTTCCTTTTCTTCGTGCCACGTCTTCCTACCAGTTTTCCAGCAATGTATCCAAGGCGGCACCTGACTTTACCATCTGGAAATTGGCGGAAGTACGCAGCTCTTGAGTCAACTCCTGAGCCGCCTGGGCCATGAACTGGTTCTGCTGCTGCACCGTCAGATTCTGGCGGATGTACTCGTACACCGTCACCGTTGAGTCAGGCTGAATCACATCACTAATCTCCAGCATCTTGGCATCGTACTTTCCACGCACAATATAGAACTGAAAATCAGTGTCGGTGGGGGTAATCTCCGACACATAGTCCACATTCTTTGTGAACAGCTCCATCAGACTTTGATAGGTGATTCCCATCTGCTGGGCTGCCTGCGTACTCTTGCTGACATACATGTCACCAGCCTGATAGGTTCCGTCTGCCTTCTGGGCTGCCTTGATCTTCTCAGGACTCGTCTTCTTGCTCTTGAGCTCCTCGTAGATTGAGGTGATTTTCTTCTGGGCTGCCTTCTCGTCCTTTCCCTTGGGAACCAGCACCAAGAAAAGCTTGAGGATATCGTTCTGGACAAAGGAAGACTTGTTCATGTCGTAGAAAGCCCTGATGTCGGCATCGGTGGGGGTGACGGCTCTCAGTTCCCCCTGCTTCTTCGACATGATGTACTGGCTCACCAGCAGCTGGCTCTTCATGTAGTTCTTGTACTCACTGAGCGTCATTCCCACCTGAGCCTTAATATAATCATCCAAAGACATTCCTGTCTGCTGCTTGATAATCTGAGCCAGTTGTGCCTCCGTAAGCTGCTGCCCAATCTGCTGGGCCATATTGCCAAGGAAGTATTCGTTCACCTGGGAGTCAGTTATACTGATTCCAGCCTTCTGGGCCGCCTGCACCACCAACAGCTCATCTATCATGGCATCAAGGATTTCCTTCTTCTGCTCAACGGTGAAAGAAGTCATCCCTGTCTGCAACTTGTATGACTCCACCCGATTCTTCAGTTGCTTGAGGGTAATTGACTCGGACTTGTTTAGCTTGACGTTGGCCAGGGGCTGCAAGTCAGCCTGGGCAAAGGCCAGGACACTGGCAAAGAGAATCAATACGCTACCAAGAGCAAATCGTTTCATTCCAAACTCCTCTATGGGCCAATCAAAACTTAAGAATATCTTAAAAATTCCAATCGACACCGTGTATTCTACAGTACAAACAGCAGACACAGGGCAATGTTACATGGCCCAGGTCCACTTTTTCAGGAAATGACCGCCCGGATTCTGCGGACACCGGCAGAGGAGGACTGCTCCTTCTGAATCTTGAAGGTGCCGATGAGGCCAGTATGCTCCACGTGGGGACCACCGCACACCTCCTTGGAAAAGTCACCGATGGTATACACCTTCACCCGATCCTCATACTTCTCGCCAAACAAGGCGGTGGCACCGGAATTCTTGGCCTCCTCCAGATCCATAATCTCCATGGATACTGGCAGGTCACGCTGAATCTGCTGGTTCACCATGTCCTCAACTCGCTGCACCTCTTCCTTTGTCATGGGAGCGGGATGGGAGAAGTCAAACCGCATTCTGTCGGCGGTGATGTTGGAGCCCTTCTGGGCCACATGGTCCCCCAGCACCACCTTCAGCGCCTTGTGCAGCAGATGGGTGGCGGTGTGGTACTTGGTGGTGATTTCAGACTGCTCAGCCAAACCACCCTTGAAGGCGCCGGCACTCTGGGTGCGGGAAAGCTCCTGATGCTTTTTCTCCGCCTCTTGGAATCCAGCCTTGTCCACGGTAAAGCCATTTTCTGCCGCCAGTTCCTCTGTCAGTTCAATGGGGAAGCCGAAGGTGTCGTAGAGGCGGAAGGCAACCCGTCCGGGAATCTCCTTCTTGGGATTCTTCATCAGGTTGGGCAAAAGCTTCTCGAATTCAGCCTCGCCCTTCCGCAAGGTCTCCCCGAACTTCTTCTCCTCGGCGGCCAGCTCTCCCAGTATCTTTTCGGCATTGTCGGCCAGCTCTGGATAGGGCCCCTTGAAATTGTCGATTACCAGCTGGGCCAGGCCGGGCAGGAAGGCCTCCTGGATTCCCAGCTTCTTGCCGTGGCGGACCATGCGGCGGATCAGGCGGCGAAGCACGTAGCCCGCCCCCACATTGGAGGGAACAACACCCTTGGGATCTCCCAGAATGAACACGGAGGCACGGAGGTGGTCCGCAATGACACGGACGCTGCGATCGGACTCCTCGGCGGTGCCGTAGCGGTAGCCGGACAGCTGCTCCACCCCCTGGATGGTGGGCTGGAAAATCTCTGTCTGGTAGACGCTGGTTTTGCCCGCCAACACCGTGGTGGTACGCTCCAGCCCCATTCCAGTGTCAACATTTTGCTTGGGCAGCTTCACCAGGGTGTTCTCGTCGATGCGGTTGTACTCCATGAACACGTTGTTCCAGATTTCCATCCAGTTGTCGCTGTCAGTGCCCTTGTTTGAGCCGGGACCGGGCATTCCCTCCCCCACCCAATAGAAGATTTCGGTGTCGGGACCACAGGGGCCGGTGGGACCTGCAGCCCACCAGTTGTCGCTGGCAGGAAGGTAGGCGATGCGGTCTTCCGGCATGCCCACCTCCTTCCAGTAGGATGCGGACTCGTCGTCCCGGGGGGCGTTATCGTCACCGGCGAAAACCGTGACGGAAAGGAGCTGAGGATCCAGTGCCAGCCAATCCTTGGAGGTGAGGAACTCATAGCTGAAGGCAATTGATTCCTTCTTGAAGTAATCCCCCAGGGACCAGTTTCCCAGCATCTCGAAGCAGGTGAGGTGGCTGGCATCTCCAACCTCGTCAATATCTCCAGTGCGGACACACTTTTGGTAGTCCACCAAACGGGTACCGGCAGGATGAGTCTCTCCCATGAGATAGGGCACCAAAGGATGCATTCCTGCGGTGGTAAAAAGAACAGAAGGATCGTTTTCCGGAATCAATGACTTACCGGAAATCTCAACATGATTTTTCGTCTTGAAGAACTCGATATATTTTGTGCGTAATTCGTTAGCAGTCATAATGCTCTATAATAATTTTGAAAAGATTCTGTGTCAAGACAAGGGATAACAGAGAGATAAATTGAAAAAAATCTCCCGAAAACGAACATTCATACAACGGTGTCCACAACAACAACCTAACAAACACCCCAGCAACGAGGGATGAGCATCCCATACCCTTTACTATTATCTCCAATATGCTATACTGTATTCTATGGAAATCATCGCAAACCCCCACAGCGGAAAGAGCGCGGGCATGGACACGGTGCAGCAGGTGAAGGCCTACCTTGACAGCCGAAACATTCCCTACACCCTCCATCTCACCCAAGAGCAGGGCCACGGCCAGTACCTTGCCCGGGAACTGTGCCGGCAGGGAGCGGAGGTCATCGTGGCCATCGGTGGTGACGGCACCTTCCACGAGGCCCTCAACGGCATGGACTTTACCCGTAGCCGACTGGGCTTCATCCCCGCAGGCAGAGGAAACGACTACGCCAGCGGTACCGGCATCAGCTGCAGTCCGCTGGAGGCCCTGGCCCCCATTATAGCAGGAATTCCTGCTGACACGGACTATATCCAGGTGGGGGCAGCCCGTTGCCTGAACATAGGTGGCACTGGTCTAGATGTGGTGGTGCTGGAGCATACTGCCCACAAGCAGAATTCCATCTCCTACGCCACTTCCCTGGTGCACTGCCTCCTGAAATTTAACCCCTACCCCGTCCAGGTGGAACTGGAGGGTCAGACTATAGACTATACCTGCATTATGGCGGCAGTCTGCAACGGAACCCAGTTCGGGGGCGGTATGCGGCTGTGTCCTCCCGCCAGCAACAACGATGGCCTCTTGGACCTGATAGTCATCTGCAAGCCCAAAGGTATTCCCACCATTGCCATCATGCCGGGCTTTGTGAAGGGTAAACACATGGGCAAGTCCTATGTCACCCATCTCCGCTGCACCAGCGTCAAAATCAAAACCCCCGCCCCC
>CAMGSV010000072.1 GCA_946061495.1 uncultured Spirochaetales bacterium
TGTGTAAGAAGGCAATCTTACCATGTGTAAGAAGGCAATCTTACCGTGTGTAAGAGGGCAATCTTACACTGTGTAAGAAAGGAATCTTACCAAATGTACGAAAGGAGCCCACCCCCACTCAGGAAAACCGTAGGTTTTCCCAATCCGTGTGGTAATTTTTCCACAAAGCCCCGCCCAACTACCCCAAAAGCGAAGGTCGTTAGACCTGAGCAAATCCGTGTGGCAATTTTTCCACAAAAACCCCACCCAGAAGCTAGACAAACCGCAGGAATGCGTTAGTAGAAGTTGAAGTTACATTCACTCGGGTGGCGAAGCCGAGCCAACCCAACAAACAAATTGTGGGAGAAAAAAATGTATTCAGGAGCAAAAAAAGTGTGTGTTTTCCGCAAAAATCCTTGACAAGTAGATTTATCCCTGACACAACACATATATGGTAGAATTTACAGCGTAAATTTCCTTTCCCATACAACCGAGACCGCAGGCGGAATTTCCGTCTGCGGCCTTTCTTCGTTTAAATCGTTTTTCCCCAGTCATTCCACTCGGCAGTGTGCTGAGAAAAGATAACGTTTTGCAAAGGAGGATTTGAAAAATGAAATCCAAGAAGTTTGTGGTGGCAGGGCTGGTTCTGGCAGCAGTCACCATGGTTCTGCTGCCCCTGTCCGGCTGCAAGAATGATTCGGTGCCGGCAACTATGTGTAGGTTTTGGAGATTTAGATTTTTCGCTCTAAAAAAAATTAACTTTTTTTTAGATGCTATCATTTGTTGATATATAGTTTGTGGTATAATAAACAATACAAATTTTGCAGCCTATCCTGGCAGTGTGGCTAGGAAAGGATACATCATTATTAAGGAGGATTTGAAGAGTGAAATCCAAGAAGAAGTTTGTGCTGGCGGGACTGATGCTGCTGGCAACTGTGTTGGTGCTGCCGCTGGTGGGGTGTGATACCGGTTCTGGTGGTGGTTCCGTGGCCCAGAAGCCAGCCACAAACACCCCGGGGGGGGGGCACTGATGGGAACAGCGGGAACGGTGAGGTGTACACGGTCACCTTCAAGGCCAACGGTGGCACGTTTGCCGACGGCAAAGACACCAAGACTGAGACCGTGGAGAGCGGGCGGACTATCGAAGAACCACTTGTGACATATCCAGGCACAAAGAACGAACTCTACTGTTGGGAAGAGTTTGGACAGGCAGTGACGTTCCCCCTGGAGGTAGAAAAAAATATGACCTTGACGGCGGAGTGGGGAATAAAGGTGGGTGGAACCGTGTACCCCAAGACCAGCGAGGTGCAGGTGCTGTCAGAAGAGGTGAATTTGTCCAGCTTGTACGTTGAGGACAGCGAGGGGAAGAGTGTCTCACAGATTTTCGTGGAGAATCGGGTGGGTTCCATCCAGCCCTTTGTGATGGGGCAGTACGAGGTGACCCAGCAGCTGTACGAGGCTGTGATGGGGAGCAACCCCAGCAAGTTCACCTCGGATGTAGCGACTGGGGAGACCCAGGAGCTGCGGCCGGTGGAGCAGGTGAGCTGGTACGATGCGGTGGTGTTCTGCAACAAACTGAGCCAGCTGATGGGGCTGGAGCCGGTGTACAGCAAGGGCGGCACGACCGACACAAGCGGATGGGGGGAAGGCCCCTCCAGCAGCAATGAAGGCTGGAACGCAATCACCTGCGACTTCACCAAGAGCGGCTACCGGCTGCCCACGGAGGCGGAGTGGGAGCTTGCCGCCCGTGGCGGCAACCCTAAGGTAGAGGCATGGAAGGACACCTACGCCGGAAGCAGCACCATCGATGGTGTGGCATGGTACTCAGACAACAGCAGTGGCAAGACCCACGAGGTGGGGACAAGGAAACCCAACAGCCTGAAGCTGTATGACATGACCGGGAACGTGTGGGAGTGGTGCTGGGACTGGTACGCCAGCATCGATGCGGACACCCCGTCCGATGGTGAGGCCGTAGGAGCCGACCGGATCTGCCGCGGGGGCAGTTGGAACATTGGCACTAACGGCTGTATGGTGTCCGACCACTACGGCGACTGGCCCGAGAACCGCGACAACGAATTGGGTTTCCGTTTGGTGCGTTCAGCCAACTAAGGTTGGCTGGCTCTAGCGGAAGCTATTGTAATGGTGGCTCACGCCACCTGCGAGTCCAGTCACGGATGTAAATTAAAATAAAAGGGAACGTGTTTTCACCTGTCGGGTTCAGGCTCGGCAGGTGTTTTTTTGCGGGAGCAGGTAGCAGCGGGTTTCTGTCTCCTCACTCCCGCCTCCTAACCACTGGCAACTAGCCACTAAAAAACTAACAACTAAAAACTAACCACTAACCACTAAAAACTACCATCCCATTCAGCACCTGTCGGGCTGCGGCTTAGCAGGTGTTTTTTTGCGGTGGAGGCACCATGGCGTTCACCGCTCCCCGGCTGAAAGCAGCGTGGACTGCTCGGCAGCCCCCTAGAACAGCAGCATCCCCGCTGCCGCTCCCCCTGCAATCAAGAGGATGGGATGGAGCCGTGTCTTCATCAGCAGCAGGAAGGAAATCCCTGCAATGGCAAGGCTGGGAATGGTTCTGGCCAGGTCTGCCCCCAGCATCCCGTTTTTCAGTGCCATGCTGATGGCGGCGTAAAGGGTGATGCCCACCACAAAGGGCTTCAGCCCTGTCATCATCCCCCGGAAATAAACAGAGTTGGCCACCGCCTTGAAGAAGAAGGCCACCAGCAGCACCAGAATCAGGCTGGGAAGCATGACCCCCAGTGCCGCCGCCACCACTCCCGGCAAGCCCGCCAGCTCGTATCCAAAGGCTATGGCCAGATTTATGCCCACAGGACCCGGTGCCACCCCCGCAATGGCGGCGGTGTTGGCTATCACTTGGGGTGGCAGCTCAAATCCTCTGGCCAGAAGCTCCTGTTCCACCAAGGGAATCATGGTGTAGCCGCCCCCAAAGGAAAAGAATCCCAGCTTGAAGAAAATCAGGAGCAGGGTCACTGCCATAGCCGCCTCCTGGCAAAGGTGATGGCCAGTCCTGTCGCAATTCCCAGAGCCACCACAAGGGGCAGGGGCAGGGCGGGCAGCAGCAGGCAGAGGGCAAGACTGATTGCTGTCAGAATGAGGTAGGGGGGCGCTTGGTAGGCAGTCTTTCCGATGCGGTAGGAGGCGTAGGCGATGAGGGCCACCACCACCGGGCGGATGCCGTCCATAGCCTTCTGGACTGCCGGCAGGTCGCTGACGTTGGAGAACAGGGTCATGAGGGTAAAGATGATGATGAGGCAGGGGAGGACGCTGGCAATGGCCCCCAGGACTGCTCCCAGAAGGCCGCCTGTGGTGTAGCCGATGAAGATTGCCACGTTCAGGCCCACGGCTCCCGGCAATCCGCCGGAAATGGATACGATGTCCGTAAAGGTCTGCTGGTCCATCAGCCGGAGTCTGCCCACAATCTCCCGTTCCACCAGGGGAATCATGGAGTAGCCGCCACCAAAGGCAATGAAGCCAAGCTTGAAGAAGCACAAAAATAGTTGAAGTGGTACTTTCATGGGAAAAACCTACCTTAAACCAGTATAAAATCTTTTTAATTCTAATACAATGGCTGGCGAATGGGGGGAAGGTGTATTTTTCTTGTGCTAAATGTTGTTTTATGGTAAAATTGTGGTGTGTCAACTCTATACATAGTGGGTACCCCCATAGGTAATCTTGGTGACATCACCTACCGGGCGCTGGAGACTTTCAAGTCTGTGGACGTGATTGCTTGTGAGGACACCCGGCACACCGTGCAGCTGCTGAATCACTTCGAGATCAAGAAGCCTCTGGTTTCCTGTCGCGCCCAGAATGAGCAGTCGGCTGCCCAGAAGATTGTGCGGCTGTTGGATGAAGGACAGACGGTAGCCTATGCCAGCGATGCAGGCACTCCGGGAATCAGTGACCCGGGAGCCGTGCTGGTGGATGTGGCGAGGGCGGCGGGACATGCCATTGTTCCCATTCCCGGTGCCTGTGCCTTTGTTTCCCTGGCCAGCGTGGCTGGTTCTGGCGGAAAGACCCTGCTGTTCGAGGGCTTTCTTTCTCCGAAGCCTGGTCGCCGCCGTTCCCGCTTGCGGGAGCTGATGGCCACGGGATTTGCATTTGTTTTGTACGAATCGCCCTTCAGAATCGTTAAACTTTTGGCTGATATTGCCGATATTCAATGTGAGCGTCGCATTGTAGTAGGCAGAGAGCTTACGAAGTTGCACGAAGAACTCGTGGAGGGGACCGCGGCGGAAGTTCTTGAGAACTTTGCTGGACGCAGCAAAATACTGGGAGAATTTGCTGTGTTTGTTTCGGGCAGTAAAAATGCCCAATTTCTAGATGAAAATACCGATACGTCGGTAGAGGCAGGTCAAAGTGATTATTGATAAGCTTGGAGGAATCAATCCTCTGAACAATGTGCAGAGTTCCCAGCGTGTCTCTGCACGGTCCTCCGTTTCCTTTGGTTCGGATTCCATTTCCGTGTCAGCTGAGGCTCAGGAGTTGGCGGAAGCCCTCTATCTGTCCGAGGTTGCGGCGGAAACCCCCGATGTTCGCATGGACTTGGTGGAGCAGATTCGGATTAAGATTCAAGATCCAATGTATTTGAGCGATGCCGTCATTGATTCAACTGTAGACAATATCATGGCATCATATTTCGGAGTGTAATCCTTAGATCGGGGATTCTGGGAGAAGACTGTCTTGGAGGTGGAAAAGAAGCCTTCTGGACAGTCTTTTTTTGTTCTGCATCAATCAAGGAGCTGCTATGGCTGACTTACTGTTTAAAGTTTCACCCAACATCGTTTTGGGTTCCTATATCTCATCTCGTCTGGGCTTGTATGCCAAGGATTTTGGTGAGCGGTACATGGTGATTATGGATCCCGTGCTGAAGGAGGTGCGGAATACCGGCACCATTCTGGATTCCCTTTCCGTCCGCAATGTTGAATATTTTGTCTTTGACGAGATTGACTTTTCCTCCGATACGGAGACGGTTCGCCGTGCCTTGGAGCTGGCCCGCAACGCCCACATACAGGGAGTGATTGCCGTGGGAGGCTCCTCTATCTTCGGAATTGCACGGTCTGTCTGCGCCCTGTTTTATCAGCGGCAGGATATCTACGACTTTCTGGACGGAGAGCGGCTTGCTGGCGAGACACTGCCCCTGATTGCAGTGCCCTCCACCATCAGAAGCCCCTTCCTCTTTACCGACGTGGTTCCCATCATCGATGCCCGCAGTCGGCAGCTGAAGGTGCTGAAGGTTCAGGCTGGGCTGTGCAAGCTGGCGCTCTTTGACCCGAACCTCCATGTGTCCCTGTCCGCCAACCAGGTGGGCTCCATCGCATTGGAGACGCTGGGCATTGCGGTGGAGGCGTATCTGTCCCAGAAGGCGAATTTCTTCTCCGATATGTTTGCTGAGAAGGCTATGGAGCTGCTGGGGGGATACATGAATGCCTCGGAAAGCGAGGTGACCACCTCCTCCCCAGAGGTGCTGCTGTCTCAAGGTGGCTGCCTGGCTTCCCTGGCCGTGTCCGCAAGCTCGGTGGGGGCGGCCACATTGGTGGGGTTGTCCGTTTGCGCCCGCTATAAAGTTGCCCGCCCCCTTGTTACCTCCATCCTCTTCCCCTATGTGCTGGAGGACGTGGCCAAGTACAAGAAGGACCGGCTGGTGCGAGTCGCCCAGCTGTTGGGCGTATCCGTGGAGAATCCCAATGACAAGGATCGAATGGTGAGCCTCCTGGCCGAAAAGATTCGCCACTGGATTGCCCTGGCCAATCTGCCGGCTCGCCTCAAGGATTTGTCCCTCACCATGGAGCAGCTCACCATTGCGGCGGAGGACGCCAGCCAGCTGGAGCTCATCAATGGAATGCCCCGGTCCATGGGGGCCGACGACCTGTTCGAGTTGATGAAGACCTCCTTCTGATGCCGAGATTATGATTGCCCCTGACAAGTTGAACCATCTGCGGGGTGGCCAGAAGCGACGAAAGCTGGCGCTCTGCTTTGGCGCTTTGGAGCGGGATATTGCCGGCATTGCCGAGACAGGCTGTGGATACCGCTTTCCTTCCATGACTCGTGGCGAGTACGTGGCAAAGCTGGCCTCCATTGTGCTGGAGGATTCCCAGTTGCCGGAGGAGGTTGCTGTTCAGCTGAAATCCCTGCTGGCCGCCAATCCCATTGACCAGCGGCGGGTGTGCAATTGTGCCCGCAATGGGCTGCTCGCCATCATCGGTACCTTTCCTGCAGAATGGGATTTGATTATTGCACCCCACCGCAGGGAGCTTCCCGCTGCCCGTGATTTTTATCCGGGACTGTACGTCTATGCCGAGGACATCCGTTCCCCCTTCAACCTGGGGTCCATCTTCAGGACGGCGGAGGCTATGGGGGCCCAGGGGGTCTTCCTTTCCCCCGGCTGCTGCGACCCAGCACATCCGAGGGCGGTTCGTTCCGGCATGGGCTGCATCGAGGTGATGGAGTGGCGGCGGCTTGCCTTGGAGGAGCTTCCCAGTGACCTGCCGGTTTTTGTGCTGGAAACTGGGGGTACCCCCTTGAAGGACTTTGTGTTTCCCCGTCAGGGGATTGTGATCATCGGCTCCGAGGAGCTGGGGGTGAGTCCCGCCGCCTTGGAGCGGGCCACCTATGGCCGGGTCACCATTCCCATGAAGGGGATGAAGGCCTCGCTGAACGTGGGAGTGGCCTTCGGTATCTTGATGCAGGCCTGGGTGGGAGCGGTGGAAACAGGCTCCCTTTGATTCATGTTCCCTGGCTGAGTGAAATTTCCTTTATCAGCTGCACAACCTGCTCTTCCCGGCTAATGCCAAAGCAGCCCAGTGTGTGGGAGTCCATCTGGACAAAGGCCAGTGTCTTGTTCTGGTAGTGGAGGAGGGCGTTGGCCAGATGCACAATGCTGACGATTCTCCGGTATCGTTCCGGTGCGGCGGCAGGGCTGTGGTGGAACTGTATGGCCGCAATGATGACCTCAGGAAAATTCCATTTCTTTGTGATGAGGGCGCCGATTTCCGCATGGTTTGCCCCTGCCACAATCTTTTCAAAAATGCGGGGTGGAATTCCCTTGCGGTGAAAAAGCTCCCAGACATTTTTCAGCGTGTCGGGATGGGCTGCCTCGAAAAGAATCTTCCCGATGTCGTGGAGCAGGCCGCAGACATAGGCATCCGAGATGGTCTTCTTGTCGCTTCCGTAGAATTTATGTGCCAGTGCCAGGGCATAGCTTCCCACCATGTAGGAGTGCTGCCACAGGTTTTTTTTGTTTTTTGTATCTGGAGTCAGGTTTTGGAGACTTCCGATGGCGTAGACCAGATTCCGCACTCCCCGCAGTCCCACCATCTTCACCGAATCCTCGATGTTGGTGGACGCCTTTGGCAGCCGGAAGGAGGCGCTGTTCACCAGTTTCAGCAGGTCTGTGGAAAGGGTCACGTCCTGCTGTATCAGGGAGATGATTTCACCGATATTCGAGGTGGGGTCATCCAGCAGCCTGCTGATTCTGCTGACATTTTCTGGAATCTGGGGAATGTTTTTGATGGTTTGGGCGATTTCCTTGGAAATGGCGGATAGGTAATGGAACTCCTCCATATTGGTGGGCAGGTGAATCCTGACGATGGTTTGGTTATCCTGGGGGATAATCTGGAGATTTTCCTCGGAAATGCCCAGCTTCCGCAGCATGCAGGTTACACTGATGAACCCCAGACCTGCTCCCTCGCTTTCATCGATATGGGAAAGAAACTGTTCTGGACACTTTGCTTCGATGGCTCGCATCACCCTGTCGTGGATTCTCTTGTATTCAAATACGGTAAGTTTGGTGTTGTTTTTTACCTCTAGGTAGAGCCATTCTCCTTGCAGTCCCAGCGTCATGGTGATGCTCAGTCCCTTCTCCTCCTGGCGGCTTTGATAGTGGAGCTGGTTTTCCATGAATTCCTTCCGGAAGCTTTCCATTCCGGTCTGGTAATCCGTCGGGCTGAAGATGTCCAGATTTTTTTCCTGGAAGAAGATTCGCTTGGCATTTGCCTTCTGGCTGTTGTCTATCAGCTCCGCCATAAAATAGGTGATATATTCTTCCAGCGCCTCTTGGTGGGCCACATGGAGGAATACGGAAGTCACCCTTCTGAGGTATTGCTTTACTTCAGGGGTAAGTCGATAGGTGGTGATGGAAAGGGGAGTGTTGTCCTTGATCATTCTTTGAATGACCGTGGGATTTAGCAGCTGCAACTCTTGTTCGGTTAGATAGCTTTCCAAAAAAATCTCCCTTGGCTTTAGCAGACTATGGTTTGAGCCAGGCTTGGTACTGATTAAGTCTAAATGCAACTTGAGCATAGCATAAAATGAAAGGGGTGGTAAATAAAGGTTGTGTTACTTTTCAATTTATTTTATGATAGTTCCATGACAGATTCCGTGATGATTGAGCTGCTGGTGCTTGGCCTGCTTCTTGCGGTGAATGCCCGGCTTTTTTTTATGAATCGTGGTCAGCAGGATGGGATGGTGCTGCTTTCACCAGTGGCTTTGGTTATATGTGTGCTGGGATATTTTGCCTGGGACATCACCCTGTTGAATGGCTGTATCTTTCTTCTGGCCCTCTTCGTTTTTCTGGAGAATCTCCACGGTGTCTGGCGATTTTGCAACAAGCTCTACGTTGACTATTTCAGTCCCCTGTTGTGGCTGGTGTCGATGGTGAATATCCTGCTGATTCTTTGCCTGGGAGCCTTGGTGGTGATTTTTCGACCTGTTCCCGATGCAGCTGACGTACTGGTGATGGAAAGACAGCTGCCGTTGACTGGCTCCCTCCATTCTGGGCTCACTCCCCAGTCAAGCCTCTTTGACGCTGCGGATGTGATGCTGGTGCAGATGAAGCCGGAGTCTGACCATGCTCCCTGGACAGAACGGGGATCCCGTGTGGCGAATCCCTTGGAGGCGGACAAGGTGATGCCGAGCCTCCCCTTGGTGCTCTGGGTGACGGATAGCCGCACCTCCGCCAGTCGTGTTCGTCCCGTTGCTGCCCGGTTGGCCTCCTTAGGCTATGAGGTGGTGGTGGCAGATTTTCAGTGCGGCCTTTTCTCCTCGTTTTGGCTCCGTTTTGAGGGGCTCTTCTTTCCAGAGGAATTCCAGAAGCGGATTCCAACCTTGGGACGGGAGGCCTCCTTCCAGTACGGCGCTCTTCTGGACTATTTTGGAGGGGAACGGGCTTTGGCTGGTAGACAGGTGTTCCTGCTGGGGGAGGGCTACACCGGGCAGGGGGTCCTCGCCTCGAGCCTTCTGAACACGTTCCTGCAGGGATACTTTGTGGTGAACGGGGAGGATTCCCTGGGCAACACCAATGCCATTCCCGACTGGATGGATGGCTTTGGACCGGTGGGAGAGACCGCTCCCTGGATTAACTACCTGCTGGAAGGTGGAGGACTGCTGGAAAGCCGTGATGTGGGGCACTTCCAGTCCATTGCAGCTGCCTATCAGGCTCATGCATTCTTTTCTGATATACGTGCTATGGGAGAACTGCCCGTAGAAGGAGATAGATAGATGACATTACATCAGCTGGATGAGTATTTTCGTCGTTTTTTGAACATGGAGCACTATCGGGGCGACCCCTCCTTGAATGGAATTCAGGTGGAGAATCGGCAGCCTGAGGGAAAGGAAATCAGAAAGGTTGCCTTTGCGGTGGATGCCTGCCAGGAGACCATCAGCCGAGCCGCCGCCGCAGGGGCCGACCTGCTGTTCGTCCATCATGGTTTTTTCTGGGGCCAGTGCCAGACCATTACTGGAGCCCACTACCAGCGGATCCGCCAGTTGCTGGAGAATGACATGGCCCTCTATGCCTGCCATATTCCTTTGGATGCACATGAGCTGGTGGGGAACAATTATGGTCTGGCCAGAAGACTGGAGCTGCAGGATATGCGTCCCTTCGGAGACTGGCATGGCATGACCATTGGAGTGGGCGGCACCTTTTCGGCTCCGACAACACTGGACTCCCTGGTACAGCGGCTCTTCCCTGGGGGAGAAAAACCGCTGCACCTGCTGCCCTTCGGCAAGAAGGAGATTTCCTCTGTGGCCATTGTTTCCGGTGGCGCCGCCCGGGAATTGAGCCAGGCCATAGAGCAGGGATATGATGCCTTTGTCACTGGTGAGATTGGCCACGAGCAGTACCATCAGGCGATGGAGGCGGGAATCAATGTGGTGGCCGGCGGCCACTACCAGACCGAGACGGTGGGCGTGTCTCTGGTGATGGAAAAGCTTGCCCAGGAAACGGGTGTGGAGACTGTGTTCATTCAGGTGCCCACCGGCCTGTAAGGAGAGATGATGAAGAGAAAGGTGCTTCCGTTGATTTTGACTATCGTTGTATTTGTGCTGGATCAGCTGACAAAACAGCTGGTGATGCTGAATATTCCTGCCTACACCATTGGAGCCTCCTTCTTCGGGGATTTTCTGCGGATAATCCATGTGTACAATCCTGGCATTGCCTTCAGCATGGGGAATTCGTTGCCGGATGACGCCCGGGGAATGCTCTTTGCAGTGGCACCCCTGGTAGTGCTGGTGGTAGTGCTGGTGATTTATTTCCGCAACGATGAGTTTACCTTCTTCCAGCGGTGGGCCATAGCAGGTATTGTAGGAGGTGGATTGGGAAACATCTACGACAGATTCTTCCGTCCAGAGGGTGTGGTGGATTTCATCGATGTGAAATTCTATGGCTTGTTCGGACTGGAACGGTGGCCCACCTTCAACGTGGCGGATGCCGCCGTGTTGATATGCGGTTTCCTGCTGATCATCAGCTTTGTCCGTGTTATGGTAAAGGAGAGCCGTGAACAGAAGGTCGGAGATTCTGGTGGGAGTGCGCCTGTCCAGGAATAGTTCTCTGGTGGCAATGAGGCCCTGAAACGAAAAGGTGCAGGATTTCCGAGGCCACTGAAAAAGTCCGTTAAAGACTGAATTTACAAACACCACCTAAATAGAGTAAAATTTATTCAGGTGGTGTTTTTTTTATGCTCAAGTCACAGCAAGA
>CAMGSV010000073.1 GCA_946061495.1 uncultured Spirochaetales bacterium
GGATGAATTTCCTGTGGAAATGTGATGAAAATTCACTGGAAACTTGGACACTTTCCAGTGGAAATTCGGGGCATTTCTACTGGATTTTTTTTGATCAGTGGATGAAGGATTGCCACCAAGACTTGTTCTGTGGCCAACAATCAATCATAATACCCCTTCTCAAATACAAGTATTGACTCAACCTGTTTTCCATCTGGAGAGTATACGGAAAATCCCAAGGTTTTATAGATAATACCTGACTCGTCTTCCGTGTTGTTTGAGTCCAAGGCATTGAGCCGGGTTTTTAAGTCCCCGTAGGACTGGGTGAAAAGCTGTATGTCATGAAAGTACAAGTTGGACTCCCGAAAAAATTCAACTGCCTCAACCCTGTCATCCTCACTATAAAAAACATGAAAACTGGAAAAGTCATCAGTTGAATTCTTGCTAAAACGGGACTTCCTAAACTCTTTGAAGTTCCCATTGTCCTTTCTGACCGTTTCTCGATTCGAACCCAATTTAATAGTACCAACTCTCTCATAAGGTTTAATTTCTATCTTGTCCATACTTACACCTCCTAAATATAGCCTTTTGACTTGGCATATTCTTTCATTTCGGCTATAGCATCGTCATACTTTGAGCCAAACTTGTCTCGAATATCATCAATATCCATTTGCATAGCCTCTGCAAATTTTCCCTCTGCAATCAACTCCTTTTGCTTTGCCCTATATTCTTGGGCTTCACGAGAGTTTCCACAACTTGCGGTTTGCCTATGATCCTCATAGTCCATCGCTATGGCCGGCCCATCATTTCTGTCAAGGGGACTCGCCTCGTCGGATGGCATGTGATGTACTTCTTCGGGTGGCTCGTGATTCCAGCCATGGCCTGCTTTCTTTAAATCGCCATAGCTTCCACCCTTTTTCTCAGGCTGCTCTGCCTCTTGAGATACATCCTTATTCTGAATTGCCTCTCCGCCTTTCTTCTGTGCATCTGTTTGGGAGGAGGCTTCTGTAATTGTGTCGTTCGAGAAGTCAATGGGGCTGGATGTATCAAGCTTTCCTGAATTCTCATACTTGCCGCTGTCATTGCTGAAATCCAGAGGCTTGCTTGTATCAAAATCCCTTCTGGAATCCTTGTTTCCGTCATTGGAAAAATCCAAGGGCTTGGAGGTGTCTAGCTTTCGGGCTACCTCTCTACCTTGCTTTGCCACCTCAGTGGCCACATCCTTAACTGCCACTGCCGCTTTTTCAACCATCACTCACCTACCTTACTTTGTCCTGCAGAAGTTGTTCAATAAGACCGGGTCTGTTCAATTCGGTATGAACATAACTCTGCAAGATACATTGCAGAATGCTGTTGCGCAATGCTGTTTGTTCTTGTGTCTGGAAATCACATTCTCTCAGTTCCTTTTCGATATGCTCCTGCACGTCATCACGCCAGATGTGTATGTCATGGGGATTTCTTGCAGCGGAATTCCGCAAAGTCTTAGAAAACTCAGGAAGCAACTGAGCTACAATGAAGGACAATTTGTCATAGTCTGGTTTTTTCCCTTGGGCCATATACTGTTTGACTGCAACATGGAGCGAACCATTCAAACAACTCCCCTTCAATTCATTCTCAATCTGCTCCTTCAGCTGCATTTCGTCTCCTGCATTGCACAAAAGGCGGGCCAGCTCCAGCCGCTGCTGCATTTCTGACGCTCCTGAATCCTCATCATCCTGCCGCTGATACTCGAATTTCTTTTCATTCTCATACCGTTCCACCTGGCACAGCACCGGCTCGATCCAGTTGTTCTGGTAGACGGCGGCCACACCCACCGGCAGACGGGCCAGCTCCGTTATCTGGTCGTCGTTCAGGTTGGCAGCCCGGCCCACCAGCTCCCGGTCGTCCTGGTCGGGAAGCCGCATGATGATCTTGGTGTTGGTGTTGCGGATGACCGACAGGTCCAGGAGGCCCGGCGCCTGGTCGGCTATGATGAAGCCCTCCCCATAGCTGCGCATCTCGGCGATGGCGTTTGCCAGCATCTCCACGGACTTCCCCAGCAGGTTGCCGCTGTCCTGGCTCTGCTCCGTGGAGGTGCGCTTCAACAGGTTGTGGGCCTCCTCCAGCACCGTCACGTGGCGCAGCGGTGAGTTGATGTGGCCTTCCGTCATGCGGTGTTCCTGAAGCTTCAGCACCAAAAGCCCCATGATGAGGGACTTGGTTTCCGCAGAACCCACGCGGCTCAGGTCTACAATCACCTTGCGGTCAAAGAGCTCCTGGGCGGAAAGCTCATTGGTGGTGAAGATGAGTCCGTTGATTCCATTGGTCAGGGACTTGAGCCGGGTGACGAGGGCTCCCTTGTAGGCGCCCTTGTTCTCGGCATCGTACTCGGAGGAGTCGATGATGGTGCGGATGTTCCGGGTCACGTCGGCAAAGGTGGGATACAGGTTGTCTCCGTAGGGATTGGTTGACTCCGTGAGGTTCCAGCCGCAGTCTTCGTAGGACTTTTCCACCGCCTCCTTCAAGACGGCGGGCATGGCGGCGTACATGGGCCAGCACACGTTGAAGATTTCTATGAGGCGGTCAAGGTGCTCCAGAATATGGATGTTTCTGGAAGGCTCCCCATTGCCGTGGGGAAAGCTGAAGGGGTTGATTCTCAGCAGGGGCATGAGACCGGGATTGGTGCCGTACACGGACACGCCCGGCAGGCCCCCCAGCACCTCCTTGTACTCGCCCTTGGCTGGCTCCACCACCAGGAAGTTTACGCCCTTCTGCCCCAACCCTTCCAGCAGCCGGTAGACGGTGTTGGACTTGCCGCTGCCGGTGGAGCCGGTGATGAAGGTGTGGGAGGTGAGGGAGTCCCTTGAAAGCTTTACAAGGCGGTTTTTTGATGGGGTAAACATGTGATAGCAAAAGCCAATCTCAAAATCCTCTGTAATGCTTTCAATACCATGGGGATCCCTACCAAAGGAAACTCCCTCAAGGACAGGCAAACCCTGCATAGATTTTCTGGGAAAAATCATCACGTTGGAAAGCTTGTCGGTAGCAACATAATTGGTAGGGGTAACGGCAATTGGCTGTCCTCCTCCATCCTCTGTCACAAAGATTGGATGACAAAAGTGCCGCACATAACTCTTAATTTCACTAAAATCACACTCATCCTTTCCCTCATAGCACCATGTCTGGATGGCGCTGGATTCAAGATGGGACTCCTTTCCTTGGGTAATTCCTCTCAAATAGCTTGCGACGCTGGTACAGGTTGCACTATCCTCTGCAAGGATATAGGTGGCATACTTCCACAAACCAGTGGCCTGACTTTCTGAAATCCCCTTCATCACATTTTCCAGCCGATTCAAGAGATTGCTGACCGTGTAGGATTGGTAGGTGTAGGTTGCTCCCTCCGTCTTTCCAAAGGATATGCTGGATCCCTTGGTGGAGGCCTGGCTCTCTCCTGTCGTCTCAGTCTTTGCAGTACCCCAACTATACCCATATCCAGCAGATAAGCCTAAAGATGTGCTTTCGAAAATGGTTTTTGAAGTAACATTCCAAATTGTCCTGAAAACATTAAACAACCAACCTGGCGATTTTGTCTCTGAACTTCCTCTATTAATTCCTGCATTTATTCCGAAGTTCACCGAATGGGTTTTGGAGATGGTGTTGCTGACACTGCTGAAATTGGAGAGGGTTTCTGACTCACTTTGGGTGGAGTCCTCACTGGTTCCCTCATTGAACTGGTAGGACAGGAAGGGATGGATTGCCGTCGCCAGCTGCTCGTATCCAGTCAATGTTTCCCGTATGCTGGCCATGGAGATGGACTCAGCCAGAAACACTACCGTATACCCCTCTTTGTTTGATTCGGGAACAACTCCGTCCAGAAGCTTGTCCAATCCTTGGGTAATGTAGTCTTTAGAGTATTCAGAGGGGCTGTTCATGAGGATGGAAATATGGTTGTACTTGTCTATAATCTCCCCTACCTTTGTTTCTGTGTCACTGGATTTTATGTCCTCAACTTCACTGCCGGGGAAATTCCCTTGTAAAGTCGCTTTAAGCAATGCTTGGTTCTTTCCACTATCTTCATTTCTTCCCTGACCGACATTCTTTACAATAAAGTCCATGGAGGTAGCTTCATGAGTGCGGGTAACCATCAGAGCGATGGTATGATCTCCATCTGCAAAGGTACTCATGGCATTTTTAAAGCAATCTCCAATCTTCTCGTCCTTGTCAAAGACCCATCGCCTTATCTTCACTCCCCGTATATTAGCTGAATAACTTACAAGTGGGGAATCCTTATCCGGCGGGCAATTTATGCCCTCAAAGGGAGCACACCGGTAATCTTGTTCCAGACGATTAGCATATTCCTTGTCTAGGGTATAGGCAATTCTTCCTAAATTCTCAAGCAGTACTCCTTCATCTGGTTTCTTGGACATAGTCTCCTCCTCCATCCTTTTCTGCTCCGCATTGCCTCACACAAACTACAAGCACTAAACAAATCAAGAGCGCCGCAACCGCTCCAACCAACAAAAGAGTTTTTTTTTGAGGATTATTCTGTCCACGATGATGGACATATTGGGCCACATCAAAAAGATACCGTAGATACTCCTCATTGAAATTTTCTGCCACAGCAGCATTTGACAGTAATCCCAGATATTCCTTCGTCCACTCTGACTCTGGCTTCCGTTCCAGCTTAACATGAGAAAAATAGACATTTTTTGCGGCAAGATGCCGCAACAGCTCGGAAAGAAATTCCCGGGTAAATTTACCTGCAGCAATATCATTTGCGATGCGCACCCGCTTCACATCTCCATCTTCAATATATCTAGAAAGATCAGCCATTCTTCACACTCCTTTGCCAGATTTTTTTCTCCAGCTCTTCAAGGCGTGCTGTAACAGAGGCTGCCACTTCCTTCAGTTTTTCTCCAAGCTGCATCATCGCATCCTTGTCCTCAATCTTTGCCTTTGTGTCTGATGAATATTCTTCTACACGACCACGGAACTCATCTTCGAGCCTTTCAACAATCTCCTCATGCTTTTTCTTGTAGGCGGCTATGTAGGCATCTGTCCATTTAGCCAGAGACTCACTCAAAGACTCTTTCAACTCAGACAAAAAATCTTCCTTTTTCAGATAGTCTTTCTTCTTAAACCAAACCCTTTTTGTTACCTTATGCTCCTTCATTATTTGAGTCACAGGAATTGAATCAAATTCCACACTCTCTACAGCGCTCACCTGCCTCATGAGGGTTTTCTTGGCATTATCACTAATGCTGGTATCTGATTGAATTGAATTAAAGACATTGGTAAGGAACGCTTCAATTTTTCCTTCCAAAATCTTTTTGCTGGCTTTGGTAAAGTGATAGTTCATCTTGGAAAATTCATCGTCAATCACAGATGTAATATCTTGTTCATGCTCAGGCCTGAGCTTTATCTTGCCACCACTAAAGATTCCTGGCTTGCCCAGAATCCAATCCACCTCAGCTGCTATCTGTCCCTTACTCTCTTCTATGTCAGTGCTGGCAAGGCCCAACTCATGCAAATCTTTTTCTGAAAGCATATTCTCATTGGCTTTCTTACCAGCCTCTGTAACAATTGCATCCACCCTTTCCTTCAGCTGCCTTATTTCTTTTTCCAGCTCTACTATATTTTGTTCGGTGGCGGTACACAAGAACTGGCTCTTAGCCGTCACATTGGCCAAAGTCTTCTCCACGCCCTGGATGATTGCAGCGGCTCTTACTGCCGAGGCAAATTTCTCGCCATAATCCTTGAGCTCCTCTTCCAGGGCATAAAGGCCAGAGGTGACATAGACCAATCGGTTGATATCCCCCTTTTCCCTGGCATCTTGGGCGGCGGCATCACTTTTTTCTATCATCCGCCTTGTAGCCAGATCAGAAGAAGCCATCCTGTTCTCCCGGTAGCAAAGCCCGTTGGGAGACATTTCATCATCCACAGGATTTTTCTTAATCCAGAACTCATCATCCCGTGTCTTTGTTTCCTCCTTCATGCAGGCCTTTGCAGCAGCAGCAAATTTTGAGGAAACGAACAGCAACTTCTTTTCCCTCAAGTGCAAGGAGAAATTGGGGTCTTCCTTCATGGTCAAAGTTGCATCACGCAACCCCTTTCTCTCATCACGGTTTACATCATCTGCATGAGTCATAACGACGAAGGAACGGGCAATGTCTATGGTATTCTTGTCATTCTTCTGCTCAGCATCCTTGATGTATGTCAGCAACGCATTTGTACCAGAACCCTCCAATGCATTTGGCCTACATACAAAGATGAGAATCGACTGACTCTGCCCTCCCAGTGCATTGCTCAAAACCTCCTTATGCTCCTCAGAATTGCTGTCAGTACCAGGAGTGTCATAGATGGTGAATTTAACGAGGTCGGAGTCAATCTCAATGGGAAATTTAAGGTGAAGGGTTTCTGACACCCCAGGAACCTCATTCAAGGTATCCAGTATTGCATAAAGCTGCTCGTGCCTTTTTTTCCCCTTCACTTCATTCATCTTGTTTTGTATTTCAGTCCGTTCTTGGGATTCCATCGGCCCTTCGCTGAACTCAAAGCAGGATGTGTGGTCATTCCACTCAATGCGGCTGTACGTATCTACAAGACAGAACGTGATTTCCACAGGCTTGCCTTTCTCTGGACTCATAATTACCAGCATCTTTGCTGTCTTGGCCTCTGGTGAGGCTGGCAATATTTTGTATCCAAGCAAGGCATTTATCAAAGAGGATTTCCCAGAGCTATAGACTCCCGCAAAGCAAATGTTTACATTGGAGCTTTCAAGGTTGTCCATCTTATTCCTGATGCTCCTCACCTCTTCGCTTAAAAACCTAGCCAGACTCTCAGCTCGCTCCTTTACAGTCCCATTCTTCGTGGGAACGTCAAACACTATGGTTTTCTTTGCCTCCAAAGCATCAACCGTGTTTTTCCCAAAATCCATAACATCTTTGAAGGCAGCCTTCATGCTGGGAAGCTCTGCCAAAAGTGTAGTAGTAATTTTGAATTTGTCGCTTCCTTCGTTATAGTATTCTGCCATTTGCTCAAAATCCATATAGTCGAGTTTTGTTGTAACAACCCTAATCTCGACCTCAGACAAGCCATCAAAGGCTTTCTTTACATCGTCAAAAAAATCATTCCCATGATCCTGCAGAATGAATTTCCCCTTTTGTTCCAACATGTACTTGGCAAGACAACTTTTCTTGTCCACTCTTGTTGTGCCAGTACCAGAACCTCTCCTGAATTCAATCTCTTTCATAGCAGGATGATATTTCATTTCCAACCAGTCTTTTCCCACAGCCTTTTCCCTCCAAAAACCCAGTCCGTCCATACGCTGGATGCACAGACCAATTCATTTAGAATGTCTTTTTGAGATAATACATTTTAAAGAATTACTAATCAAGTCTAAAAGATTGTTTAAAAGAAAAAATAATTCTTTTGGAATATTACATTCCTGTCTGTAACGGCACATAATTTTAGACATGGATGGAGTGAACATTCGCAAGATTTTTGGCGAGAACGTCAAGTACCACCGCAAGAAGCAGGGGCTTTCGCAGGAACAGCTGGCAGAGCGGCTGGAAATAAGCACCAACCATCTGAGCGTCATAGAGACGGGAACGAAATTTGTCACCTACAAGCTTTTGGAGCGCATCGTCAAGGAGCTGCAAGTCCTTCCCTCCTCCCTGTTCCACTGTTCATTGGAGGCTCCGCTGGACGAAAGTGCGGTGAACAAAATCAACGCCATCATCTCCACCGAGCTTGCCCAAGTGGAGGAGCGGATTCAACTGAGACTGAGGGAGCTGCTGTAGGACGTTACAGGCTGGAAAGGATGCGTGAGGAAATGTCCATGGAGAACAGCTTTGAGCTTTGGGAGGCTTTTGGGGTCGTTCTCAGCGGGGCGGTCTCCTGAGCCTCCATCAGGGGGAATGACAGCCCAGTGGCGAAGAACTGCATCTGCGGGGCTGTCTTTTCCAGCGGATGGTACAGCGGGTCGGCAACGATGGGCAGGCCGCACCAGGCAAGGTGGCAGCGGACCTGATGGCGGTAGCCCTTGGTGATGGTTGCCTTTACCGTGAGGGTTTCCCGTTCCGTGATGGCAGCTCCCAAGGGGTTTGAGGCGTCACCCGTCGGCTTATGCTGGAAGCTGCCCTGAGTGCCGCTGGATTCTATCAGATGAAAGCTGGTGGTGTAGGACTGGAGACCCATGTCCCCCTCCCCGGCCTTTGAGGGATTTCGGCCACCCCTTCCCGCCTTCCGACGGGAACATTTGCCGGAATCCTGGGTGACGGGACGCACCTGCTTCCTGCCGGGGCCATAGGGACGGAAGCCGCTCTCCACCATGAAGTCGGCGGAACGGGTGACGGGGAAACCAAGGAGGTTTGGCGGCGGCGGAAAGCCACCAAGAAGCTCCGGACAAGGGGGAAGATACTGGCAGCGGGCGGTGTAGCCTTTCTTGAAAAGCCCTGCCTCCTGGCAAGCCATGATGTGGTCGTAAAAGCCCTGGTTCCGGGCAATCAGCAGGAGGCCAGCGGTGTCTTGGTCGATGCGATGGACAAGGCCCCCCTCCACCGCCTTCCTTCCCTGCACCGCCCGCACCTCTGGAAACTGCGCCGCCACCAGGGCCAGGGCGCACTCCCCATCCTCTGGTCGCAGGGGGGCGCTGTGGATGCCAGCCGCCTTGAATGCCACCACAAAGTCCCGGTGGCACTCCACAATCTCAACAGCTACAGCCGGCATTTCTGATATTTTCCGTGGAGCACCTGCATGACCTTCCTGAAGCGCTGGGGCGTGGGAGACTTGAATTCGGTGAAGTCCTGGCTTTCCGGCAGCCGAAGGGACAGGAGGCTGGAATGGAGCATCAAGGTGGCGGCGGGAAAGATCTGGTTCTTGCTGCCGTAGATGGGATCCCCCAGAATGGGGCAGCCGATATACTTCATGTGGACACGAATCTGGTGGGTGCGCCCAGTTTTCAGCCGGAGCCGCATCAGGGAAAAGGGGCCGTAGCAGGCAATGCAACGGTACACCGTGTGGGCGAATTTTCCCTGGGCGGAATCAGTGACGGCCTTGAAGCGCTTCCTGTTCCTGGGGTCACGAATCAACTGGGTCTTGATGTTGCCAGATGGAGCGGGTGGCCGCCCCACCACAATGGCGATGTACTCCTTCTTCACCCGCCGCTGCTGGAACTGCTGCTGGAGCCAGTTCTCTGCAGGAAGGTTCCTGGCAGTGATGATGAGGCCGGAGGTGTCCTTGTCCAGCCGATGGACAATACCAGGTCGATGGCTTGTTTCCACCGCTCCCCGTCCCCAGTGAAACAGCAGGGCGTTCACCAAGGTACCAGTCCAGTTACCAGCGGCAGGATGAGTCACCATGCCCTGCTCCTTGTTTACCACCGTCACGTTGTCATCCTCATACACAATTTCCAGGGGCAGGTCCTGGGGCTGGATGTCGTCGGGGACAATTTCCTGCCATTCCATCTGAATCACATCCCCGGACTTCACCTTTGAGGAGAACTTTCCCTTGCTTCCATTGATGGTGAGACTGGTGATGATGTTCTGCAGGTGGGAACGGTTGGCGCAGCCACAGGCATCCAGCACCTGCTGCTGGCCGGACAGGAATTTATCGACACGAAGCGAGGCAATCTCCTCTGGTACCAGTATTGACAGACTAGGCATGGGGAAGGCCTCCATTGATTTGTGGCATGGTGAGAAATAGGCCGAAGGGAGGAAATTCCCGGTACCGTGACTGCACCAGGGGAATATCCTGCGGCTCGTGCCCTTCCACCATCTCCTGTTGGGACGATGGAGGCTCCTGCAAATCCACCTCCTCCAACGGCAGTGCTTCCATCCCATCATCAAGGGGAATGATTTCAATTCCCTCGCTGTTCCGCTGAATCTCCGCCTTCTTCCGCTGGTGGCGCTGGATGGAGGAGATGGTAAAATCCGTGATTCCCACCGCAGCGGCCACCCCCAAGGAGGTAAAGAGGATGCCCAGCTGCTCGTCGGTGGTGAGGCGGGCTGTTGAGGAGGACTTGGCGAAGGGATTGGGAAAATAGTTTGAGTCCATGCCGTGGGAAAAATATTGGTACAGGGAATAGCTCAGGGTGACGCCCAGGGTCACAAAGGGCAAGGAACCCAGACTCACAATCTCCGCCCGCCGCAAATCCTGCAGCCAGCCAGGAAACTCGTCCTTGGTGTACGGCTCGATGGTGATGGTGGGCTCAGCCGCCGCAAGGGGCATGGATGCAAGAAGCACAAGGCTTACGAGAATGGCCAGCCGCCGTCGAGACAACGACCCCTTCATCAGTAGACCCGCTCCCCGAAGATGGCGGTGCCGATGCGGACCATGGTGGCTCCCTCGGCAATGGCGATGGCATAGTCGTTGCTCATGCCCATGGAAAGCTCCCGCAGGTCAAGGCTGGGGAACCGACTGGCCACCTGCTGCTGAATCGATACCAATTTTTTGAAGGAGGCGGCGATCTCCAGCTGGTTGTCCGTAAAGGGCGCCATGGTCATGAAGCCCCTGGGGATAATGTGGGGAGCCTGGCAGGCGTATTCCACGGCAGGAAGGAGACTGTCCAAATCTGCAAAGCCAGACTTTGACTCCTCCCCAGTGTGGAACTCAAAGAGCACTTGGATTTCCTTGTTGAGATTGGCCGCCTGCTTCTCGATTTCTTCCAACAATTCAATTCTATCCACCGACTGGATGCAGGAAGCGCAACCAACCGCCTTCTTCACCTTGTTCCGCTGGAGGGAGCCGATGATATGGAGGCAGGCCTGTGGAGCAGCAAGACGCACCTCCCGGAACTTTTCCACCGCCTCCTGAACACGGTTCTCGCCAAACAACAGCTGTCCAGCCTCAACGGCCTCCAGCACTGCCTCCACAGGATGAAATTTGCTCACCGCCACCAGGGAGACGGAATCAGCCTCACGGCCAGATTTCACCTCCGCCTCACGGATTGAGTCCAGCACCTGCTGCAAT
>CAMGSV010000074.1 GCA_946061495.1 uncultured Spirochaetales bacterium
CACCGAGATAATGATCCGCTGATGACCGATGGCGGCCACCAGCTCCTCCAGGAAGGCCGTGTTCAGGATGTTTCCGTCGGTGGGATTGGAGTTGAAGGCGGCGGACCCCACGATGACTTTTTCCGCCCCCAAAGAAATCAATTCCTTGGCCCGCTTCACATCACGGATTCCGCCGCCCACCCGCACATTGCCGTGACGCAGCAGGGACTTGAGGATGTCCGTGTTGGCAGTTGTCCCCTTGGGGGTGACATTTCCCAAGGCCGCATCCAGATCTATGACGGCCACCTCGCCGTACCTGTTGAATTCTTCAATTAATTCCAGGGGATTGTCCCGCTCCAGCACCTTGTCCTTGCCGTTTTTCAGCTGGACAACCTTGCCGTCCTTCAAATCGATAGATGAAATTACCATGGGTGGCAGTATAGCATAGGAAAACTAATAGTAAAAGGGGGAGGGGAAGCCAGAAGCCCACTGCCGGCTTACACTTCTCTGCGTTCAGAGGGCACCGTCAGCAGGCACCCCCTGGCCTCCCCTCCCCGCTGTTGCGTTAGTTCGGCTCTACTGCTGGGGAGAGGTATTGACAACACGTATTACTATTTTAGTATGAGAGACAAAGACCTGCTCAAGTTTTTCCTTCAGAATGGATGGAAATTAGACCGCATTAATGGCAGCCTCCATATCCTGAAGAAAGACGATAAAACGGAAATAATTCCTGTTCACGGGCGGGACATACCGAAAGGGCTGCTCAATGCAATCCTAAAAAGAAATGGCTTTAAATCTAGGAGGGGAGTATGTATTATATTTATCCAGCTGTATTTCATAAAGATGAAAAGGAGTATTGGGTTGAATTCCCTGACTTGGAGGGATGCCAAACCTATGAAAATACCCTGGAAAAATGCTTTATGGCAGCCTCCGAAGCACTGGAAGGATACATCCTGTCATTAGTCGATGGGGGGAAGCCAATTCCATCTCCTTCAGAAATCTCTTCACTCCCACATCCTGCTGACGGGTTTGTAAACTATATTTCTTGTAGACTCAAGGAAAAATCTGTAAAAAAGACCTTGACCATATCAGAACGGCTCAATAGATTGGCCGAGGCTGCGGGCATCAATTTTTCTCAAACCCTGCAGGAAGCCCTAGCCCAAAAGCTTGGCCTCAACTAAATCGGAGACTAATGGGCAGCGCTTCTGCAGCATGCATCCAAGGGGTGCTGGGGAGAGAACCGGAGTTTCATTCCAGCACCTCTGGGGTGGGGGATTGTACCGCCGCACCGGGAACACCTGTGTAGGTGGCAGCTCCACCTTCATAAATCTCATAACCATCCAAGACATTTCCATATTTGCTAAGAAATGAGTATGGCCTATTGAAATGAACCCAAAACAACATTGTCACGTGGTTTTCATCTGGAAGCAAATCTTTGGATGCATAATCTTTGGCTACAAGACTCCCTTGTCCACCATCAACTTCTTGAATCAGCTTAAGTATAAAATCAGCGGCCTCATCATCCAAAGGAAATTTTTCCTCAAAATCTTTTTGGCTAGAATATTTTTCTTTACTAACATCCTTGATGGCATCACTAAGACTGGTACCACTATGAATTTTATACAAGAAGGTGTCCAACCCCTTTGCAAGGGCATCTGGAGTAGCAGCTGCTTGCCCAGTGGCAAGATATGCTAGATACATGACGGCAAACCATCCGGCGGTGTACTCTGATGTGGTAGATTTACCTGTCAGGGCCTGTTGTTTCAATACCCCTTTGATTTGCTCTATATCATCATCAACCTTGATAATCTGTGACAATCGGCTGCCACAGGCAGCCTCTGCCGTCCCTTCCTTGAACCAATTGGGGAACGGTGTCGTATCGTTTCCCTGCACATCAAATCCAGACATTCCACAGGTAAGAGTCTCATACATCATGGCATGCATCAACTCATGGATGCATAGTATTTCTAAACTTGGCCTATTCCCGGCACTTAAAACCCCATCTTGATACGCATTAAGACTAGTACTTGTAGAATCAATCTTCATTTCATAAGTGGCATCGGCTGCTTTACTAGCATCGGCTCCAAATCCAGCTCCTAACTTAAAAAGGCCTCTGTGCCATTATTATCACTTCCCATATCATAGAATTCCAATCCAAAGCCAATGGCCCAGTCCTCCAGATACCCAAATGTCTTGGGAAAAGTTGCCAGTAGAGACTTTACTACTTGAGGAATAATTTGATGACGCAATACTTTTTGGTTCTTGACTAGCATCTCCAGAAACAGGAAGATGAAAGTCAATGAAATACAAGAGATTAAGCGCACAAAAACACAGGCACGGAAAGCGAATGACAGAAAGCGTGCCCCTTTTACCATCGCCCCGGCCGTGCTATACTCTCTCCCGTGTTTTCTCGTGAATCCTATCTCCCCATCTGCCAGAAGGACCTGCAGCGAAGGGGAATCCAGCAGCTTGACTTTGTCTTTGTCTCAGGTGACGCCTACGTGGACCACGCCACCTTTGCCGCTCCCCTTTTAGGCCGCCTTTTGGAAAGCAAGGGCTACACGGTGGGCATCATCCCCCAGCCTGACTGGAAGTCCACCGCAGACTTCATGGTTCTGGGGCGGCCACGACTGGCCTTCCTCGTTACCGCTGGTGCCATGGACTCCATGGTGGCCAACTACACCGCCAACAACAAGCCCCGCTCCTCCGATGCCTATTCCCATGGGGGCATGGCTGGCCGTCGGCCTGACCGGGCCCTCATCACCTACACCGCACGCATTCGGGAGGCATACAAGGGCGTTCCCGTCATCATCGGAGGAATCGAGGCCAGCCTCCGACGGTTCGCCCACTACGACTACTGGTCCAACACCGTCCGCCACTCCATCCTACTGGACTCCAAGGCCGACCTCTTGATTTACGGCATGGGAGAACGGCCCCTGCTGGAAATTGCCGCCGCCTTGGCGGAGGGCAAGCCTGCAGCGGAAATCCGGGGCATCCGGGGAACCTGCTGGCGGACGGGGCGGGAGTCGGAATTGCCGTCAGGCGGCCCCAATGGCAACGGGAGGTTCCAACCAGCCCAGCGTCTTCCCAACTTTTGCCAGGTGGCCGCCAACTCGGCGGAGGGCCGAGCCGAATTCGCCCGCTCCTACCTGCTGCAGGAGCAGAACACCGACGCCATCTCCGGCCACATCCTGATTGAACAGAACGAGGCCCGCTTCGTGGTGCAGGAGCCCCCCGCCCTGCCCCTGTCCCAACAGGAATTCGACCAGGTAATGGAGCAGCCCTTTACCCGCCGCTGGCATCCCATCTACGATAGCCCCGCAGAAAACGGCAAGGTGGGGGTGCCGGGTCTGGAGGAGGTGAAGTTCTCCCTCACCAGCAACCGGGGCTGCTTTGGAGCCTGCTCCTTCTGCGCCATCACCTTCCATCAGGGCAAGCGGATCCAAGCCCGCAGCCACCAGTCCCTAGAACGGGAGGCCCGGCTTCTCACTAAAGAGCCCGACTTCAAGGGCTACATCCATGATGTGGGTGGCCCCACTGCCAATTTCCGCAAGGATGCCTGCGGCAAACAGGCCACCGCCGGCGCCTGCATCCATCGGGAATGCCTCGGCACCGAGCCCTGCCCCCACCTTGAGGTAGACAACAGCGACTATCTGGCCCTCCTGCGACGGCTTCGGAAAATCCCCGGCGTGAAGAAGGTCTTTGTCCGCAGCGGCATACGATTCGACTACCTGATGCTGGAAAAGGACCGGACCTTTTTTCGTGAGCTGTGCCAGCACCACATCTCCGGCCAGCTAAAGGTGGCCCCTGAGCACGTGAACGACAAAGTCCTGTCCCTGATGCGGAAAAGCAGCCATCAGGTGTACCAGAATTTCGAGGTGGAGTACAAGCGCATCAACCAAAAGCTGGGAAAGAAGCAGTATCTGGTGCCCTACTTCATCGCCGGCCACCCCGGTGCCGACCTCAACGCCGCCATAGACGTGGCACTCCACCTGAAACGCAACGGCTTTGTGCCGGACCAGGTGCAGGACTTCTATCCCACACCCGGCAGCCTCGCCACCTGCATGTACTACACCGGACTAGACCCCCGTACCATGGAGGAGGTCTACGTACCACGGAGCGGCCATGAACGGCGGCTCCAGCGGGCCCTGCTCCAGTTCAACCGGCCGGAAAACCGCCGCCTGGTACGGGAGGCACTGGAAAAGGCCGGCCGCACCGACTTGATTGGGGTGCTGCGGTGAGATTCCCTCCTCCAGCCTTGAATCCAAAGCTCACGTCATCTCGAACCAGTTTTCCAGCATCAGGTTAGAGACCTGGCAGATTGACTCAAAGTCCTTGGTATTTCGTGTCACCAGAATCAGGTTGTTGGCTATAGCAATGCTGGCAATTTGCAAGTCAAATTCCTGGGGGATTCTCCCCAATCCTTCCAGCTTGGGATAGATGGATGAATAGACCTCTGCAGCAGAGCCGTCAAAGCCTAGAATCTGAAACTGCTCTTTAATTATCTCGTAATAATAGCTGGAAAGAGCCTCCTTCTTCCGTCCCTCCGGCAACCTTTTCAAGCCGGTCAGGGATTCTGCCCAGGTGATACTGCTGATGACAGAATAATTCTTTCGTTCCATAAAAAGCTGTAAAACAGAAGGCTCCGGCCTCATCTTACGAATCTCAGAAATGATGTTCGTGTCCAGCAAATATATCCATCTCATGCCGCACCTACAAATCACCATCCACACGGGGAGTGCTTTTCCTTCGTGACGGAATAAAATCAGACTCCTCCCCATCCGTCAGGAAGCAGTCCCAATGTCGTTCCCGCCATCGTTTCATTACCAATGCGAATTTATCAGGCTGGCTTTGTTGATTCAATCCATCTTCTCCCACAAGATAGGCCACCACCTTTCCATGCCGAGTGATTCCCAGAGTTTCCCCCTCCTCCACCTGATGAATGAACTGTGGCAGCTTGTTCTTCGCCTCAAAAATAGGTACAGACACCATTCTTTGCCTCCTACAAATGAGCATACATTATTATAGCTATTTTGTCAATTATAGCTATAATTTTTCTCTAGCCCTGGGAGGCAAAAATAGATATACTGAATAAGGAGGTGCATCATGCCATACGAGACTTTGGAGGCAAGGCTACGTACAATTCCAGAGGATTACTTTGCCGAAGTAGCTCAATTCCTGGACTTTACAGCTTACGAAGTGAAATCCGATGTATAAAGTTGTTGCCTCCACCAAGCTCAAAAAGGACTTGAAGCCTGCAATCAAGCGGGGACTCGACATCAGGAAACAAGCCATGCACATCGTTCCCGTTTGCACCATTCCCGCCGAGGTTTCTCCCCAAGCCCTTCCTCTGGGAGCGGCATCCATTGTGGCGGCAATCAATTGCAGCTTCCAGAGCCAGCCTGCCCAACAGGAGGTGTCCGCCCGCCTGGTATCCTTCCCCCCTACGGAAAACCGGCCGGAAGCCATTGCCCGCCAGCTGCTGGAGTCCACGCCCGCTGCTATCTGCTTTTCCCTCTTTGTCTGGAACAGAAGGGTGCTGGCCCAGGCGGCAGACATCATCAGACGGGAGGCTCCCGAAATTCCCCTGATTGCAGGAGGGCCGGAGGTGACTTCCGGGGCAGCCGACAAGGATTCCTTCCATTATTTGGTGTGCGGTGAGGGAGATGAGTCGGTGCCGGAGCTTTTGCGCCAGCTGCTGGACTCCCAGGACAGGGAAGATGCCAACCTGCCACGAAAAATCTACTCCCGGCGGGCAAACCAGGAGCAGCTCCCCTCGCCCTATCTCACCGGCGTGCTGGATCCTGCCCAATACCAGAACGGAGCCCTGTGGGAGCTGGCACGAGGCTGTCCCTTCAAGTGCGCCTACTGCTACGAGTCCAAGGGCGAGAAGACGGTGGCCTACTTCCCCATGGAGCGGATTCGGCAGGAGCTGGAATTCTTCGCCAAAAAGAAGGTGAGCCAGATTTTTGTGCTGGACCCCACCTACAACGCCCAGAAGCAGCGAGCCGTGGAAATCCTCACGTTGATTCGCCAAAAGGCTCCCCACACCTTCTTCCACTTCGAGTGCCGGGCGGAGCTATTGGATTCGGAGCTGGTGCGTGCATTCTCCAAGCTTGCCTGCTCCCTGCAAATCGGCCTCCAAAGTGCCCATCCAGAAGTCCTCAAATTGGTGGCACGGAGCATCAACCGCAAGGAATTCGCCCAAAAGATTGCGCTGCTGAATCAGGCCGGGGTGGTCTTTGGATTCGACCTCATCTACGGGCTGCCCGGCGACACTCTGGCGGGCTTTAAGGAAAGCATTGACTACGCCCTGTCCCTGTATCCCAACAGTCTGGAGATTTTCCGCCTTTCCGTGCTGCCGGGAACCCCCCTCTTTGACCAGCGGCAGGAGCTGGGATTGGTCTCACCCACGGAGCCGCCCTATCTGGTGGAATCCACGCCCCAGTTTTCCGCCGCCCACCTGGACACGGCGGAGGAGCTTGCCCGTGCCACCAGCTACTTCTACTCCAGGGGGCGGGCGGTGGGCTGGTTCCATTCCCTGCTGAAGCCCCTGAGCTGCAGCCCCTCCGCCTTCTTCACCCGCTTCACCCAATTCCTGGCGGCGGAGCACATCGCCATTCCCGCCATCCAGGATGCGTGCAGCCACAAGGAGGTGGAGGCAGTGCAGGTGCAATTCATCACCAGCCAGTATTCCACCCCAAAACTCAAGGGAATGCTGGCCGCCGCCACCGACCTCATCAGGCTCAACGGTGCCTTCAGCCGGGCCTACGCCGACGGCGAAACCACCCGACTCCAGCTATCCTACCACCCGGAGGACCTGCTGAGCCCCTACACCCAAGACCTGGCCTATTTTTGCCGCCACGCCCAGAAAAAAAGCCTCCACGTCAGGGTCCAGCCAGGAAAGCATGGCCCCGAATGGAGGCTGGGATGAGGGGATGGGGACGAGGAGAGAGAAGCCCACTCCCAACTCCCACCTCCTCACCACTATCCCAATAGCGACAGAATCTCGGTGGCGTGGGTCTTGGTGTTCACCTTAGGGAAGACGTGGGAGATCATCCCCTTCTCATCCACCACAAAGGTGGAGCGAATGATGCCCATGTAGGCCTTGCCGCACATCTTCTTCTCGCCCCAGGCACCAAAGGCCTGGATGGTGGTGGTCTCCACATCGGAAAGCAGGTGGAAGGGCAGGCCGAACTTGTCCCGGAACTTAGTGTGGGAGGCCTGAGAATCCTTGCTGATTCCCAGCACCACTGCTCCCTTTGCCAAGATGTCGTCATACACATCACGGAATCCGCAGGCCTCCGTGGTACAGCCAGGGGTATTGTCCTTAGGATAGAAATAAATCACCAGCTTTTTTCCGGCAAACTGGGATGGTGAAATCATGGCTCCCTCCTGATTGGGAAGGCTGAATTCTGGTACCTTGTCTCCAACTTGTAGCATAAGTCCTCCAAATATACTGAATTGTTGTCTTTGATTTTCCGATGGTATAGAAGGGATATGGCTTTGTCAATAATCTCACATTTTTATTGACGGCTACAGGTATTGGTTATAAAATCTGGCCATCGACGGGGCGAAGAACGCGGCGTATCTCGCCGCGGAAATCCTCGCCGTGTCCGACGAGACGCTCTCGGATAAGCTCGTCCGCGCCCGCAACGACGCGGCAAAAAAAGTTCTGGAAAAAGACGCCGTGATTGCGGCGGAATATCGTTTATAAAAATCGGAGGAGAAAATCATGGAAAAGAAAGAACAACTCTATGAAGGAAAGGCGAAAAAGGTATTTGCGACGGCGGATGAAAATCTCTGCATCGTATCGTACAAGGACGACGCGACGGCGTTCAACGGCGAAAAGAAGGGAACGATCGTCGGCAAGGGCGTGGTGAACAACCGCATGACGAATATGCTCATGCGCCTTCTGGAAGGGCAGGGTGTGCCCACCCATTTCGTGGAAGAGCTCAACGACCGCGACACCGTCGTAAAAAAGGTGAAGATCGTTCCGCTCGAGGTGATCATCCGCAACGTTTCCGCCGGTTCTTTTGCCAAGCGCTACGGCGTGGAAGAGGGCATCGCGTTCGACGAGCCCACCATCGAATTTTCCTATAAGAACGACGCCCTCGGCGATCCGCTCATCAACACCTATCACGCGCTCGCCCTGAAACTCGCCACCAAAGAGGAGATCGCAAAGATCGAAGAGTACGCCTTCAAGGTAAACGAAGTACTCAAAGCGTACTTTCTGAAACTCGGGGTAAGACTCATCGATTTCAAGCTCGAATTCGGTCGGCTTCCCGACGGCACCATCGTGCTTGCGGACGAGATCTCGCCCGATACCTGCCGTTTCTGGGACGTCAAGACCAACGAAAAACTGGATAAAGACCGCTTCCGCCGCGACATGGGCGGGGTAGAGGACGCGTACAAAGAGATCTTCAAGCGCGTTTCCGCGGGAGAGTGAGATGACGGGACACATCCACGAAGAATGCGGCGTATTCGGGATTTTCGCGCCCGAAGCGTGCGACGTCGCCTCCACCGCCTATTACGCCCTGTTCGCCCTGCAACACCGCGGGCAGGAGTCCGCGGGGATCGTCGTCAATTCGGACGGCGTGTTCTCCTCGTACAAGGACGCGGGGCTGGTGAACGACGTGTTCACCGCCGACATCTTAAAAAAACTCGGCGAAGGGGAGATGGCGATCGGGCACGTGCGGTATTCCACGACGGGCGCAAGCGGAAGAGAGAACGCTCAGCCCGTGGTCGTCAACCACCTCAAGGGAAACATGGCGCTCGCCCATAACGGAAACCTCGTCAATTCCTACGAACTGCGCAGCGAGCTGGAAAACGAGGGGAGCATCTTCCACACCACGTCCGATACGGAGGTTATCGCCTATACCATCACCAAAGAGCGGGTAAAGCGCGCCTCCATCGAAGAGGCGGTGCTCGCCGCAATGGACAAGATCAAGGGGGCGTATTCCCTCGTCGTGATGTCGCCGAGCAAACTCATCGCCGTGCGCGATCCGCACGGATTCCGTCCCCTCTGCTACGGGCAAAGGGAGGACGGCGCGTACGTCGTGGCGAGCGAAAGCTGCGCGCTCAACGCGATCGGCGCAAAACTTATCCGCGAAGTCGAGCCGGGCGAAGTGCTCATCTTTACCGAGGACGGCATCGTGAGCAACCGCGATCACTGCGGCAGAGAAAAAAAGCTGTGCGTGTTCGAATATTTCTATATCGCCCGTCCCGATTCGGAGATCGACGGCGTATCGGTGCACGATGCGCGCCGCCGCGCGGGGATGCTCCTTGCCGAACAGTATAAAATCGACGCGGACGTCGTCGTCGGCGTGCCCGATTCGGGGTTGGACGCCGCGCTGGGCTTTTCCGAGGCGTCGGGGATTCCCTACGGCATCGGCATCATCAAAAACAAATATATCGGCAGAACGTTCATCGCGCCCGGACAGCGCGCGCGGGAGGACAGAGTGCGCATCAAACTCAACGTGCTCATCTCCGCGGTGAAGGGCAAGCGGGTCGTGCTCATCGACGACAGCATCGTGCGCGGAACGACCTGCGGCAAGATCGTCCGCCTTCTGCGGGAGGCGGGCGCGGCGGAAGTGCATATGCTCTCTTCCGCCCCTCCCTTCCTCAATCCCTGCTATTACGGCACGGACATCGACTCGCGGGAAAATCTGATCGCCTGCCACCACACGGTGGAGGAGATCGCGAAAATCATCGGCGCGGATTCTTTGGGGTATCTCGACGTGAACAATATCCCCCGCCTGACGGAAAGCGGGAACGCGGGCTTCTGCACGGCGTGTTTCGACGGAAACTATCCCACGCAGATTCCGACGGCGACGAGAAAGAACCGTTTCGAGCGCCCCCGCAGCGAAAATCCCAAATATCAGAAAAAAACGGACGGAGAATAAGCCATGGAAAAGAGTTTTTCGGAAAGCTACAAAGAGGCGGGCGTAGACATCACCGCGGGCTACAAGGCGGTGGAACTGATGAAAAAGCACGTCGCGCGCACCATGCCGCAGGGAAAGGCGGATATCGGCGGCTTCGGCGGACTTTTCCCGCTTGAAATCGCGGGCATGAAAGAGCCCGTGCTTGTCTCGGGCACGGACGGCGTGGGCACCAAACTGCGCCTTGCCGAACTTTTGGACAAGCACGACACCATCGGAATCGACTGCGTGGCGATGTGCGTGAACGACGTTCTCTGTTGCGGCGCGAAACCGCTCTTTTTCCTCGACTATATCGCCTGCGGCAGGAACGTGCCCGAAAAGATCGCCTCGATCGTGGGCGGCGTGGCGGAAGGCTGCGTACAGGCGGGCTGCGCGCTCATCGGCGGGGAAACCGCCGAACACCCCGGCATGATGGCGGAGGACGATTACGACCTCGCGGGCTTTACCGTGGGGGTGGTAGACAGGGAGAAGGTGATCGACAATACTTCGATGAAGGCGGGGGACGTGATGATCGCCCTTCCCTCCTCGGGCGTACATTCCAACGGTTTCTCCCTCGTGAGAAAGGTGTTCGACGTGGAAAACGCCGACCTTGTATCGCCCGTGGAAGAACTGGGAGGAAAATCTTTGGGCGAAACCCTGCTCACGCCCACGAAAATTTATGTAAAATCCATGCTCGCCCTCTTTGAAAAGGTGACGGTAAAGGGCGTTTCCCACATTACCGGCGGCGGCTTCTACGAGAATATGCCCCGTTCCATTCCCAAGGGACTGGGCGTGAAGATTCAAAAGAGCGACGTGAAGGTGCTCCCGATCTTCCGCCTCATTCAGAAGACGGGCGAAATTCCCGAGCGGGATATGTTCAACATCTTCAACATGGGCGTGGGCATGAGCGTGATCGTAGCAAAAGAGGACGCCGAAACCGCGATCTCCGTATTAAAAGCGCACGGAGAGGACGCAGTGTCTGGGAATGATCACAACGCCGTCATAAACAAAGTACTCTACCTCTCCAT
>CAMGSV010000075.1 GCA_946061495.1 uncultured Spirochaetales bacterium
TGCGGGAGCAGGTAGCAGCGGGTTTCTGTCTCCTCACTCCCGCCTCCTAACCACTAACCACTAAAAACTAACCACTAATCACTAACAACTAACAACCAACCACTGCCCCCTATCGCCCCTGGGCCACCCGCTTGCGGTATTTCAGGGGGGAGCAGCCCTCCTCAATCTTGAACCGCTGGGAAAAGTGGCTGATGCTGGAGAAGCCTAAGGTGCAGGAAATGTCTGCAATGGAGCTGTCGGTGGACTCCAGCAGGTACTTTGACTCCTGGATCCGCCGCTTCAGCTGGTAGGCGATGGGGGGCTTTCCCACGTAGCGGGAGAATTCGTGGATCAGGTGGAATTTGCTGATGCAGCTGATGCGGGCCAGGTCGTCCAGGGTGATTTTGTCCGCATAGTGGCTGTCGATGTATTCCTTGACGATGGCGCAGCCTCGGCGCATTTCCTCGGTGCTGTCAAAGGAGGCCTTCAAGTCGGTGCGGCGGGTCAACAGCACGGCCAGCTTCAGCAGCAGACTCTGGACCATCATCTCGTGGCCCGTCCGGTGCAGCTTCATCTCCTGGAACATTTCCGTGAACACCGGCTCCACCAGGGACACCAGCTCTCCTAGGGGAAGCACCGGGCAGTAGGAGCCGTTGCCGCTGTCCATCAGCTCCTCGTGGATGGAAAAATTCCGCACCCCCAGGAAATAGTATTCCAGCGGGTTGTGGGAGGAGGAGACCTCCGTGTGGAGCTTGTTGGGTGGAATCAGCACCAGGTTTCCTGAGGCTACCGGATACGTCTCGTTCTCCAGAATCAGGTTGCCTTCGCCCCCCACCACCAGGGCAATTTCCATGAAGGGATGGGAGTGGAGCTGGGAATTCCAGTCGTCTTCAAACTTTGAGTGGCTGATGTACTCCAGCTGGGGGCCGGAGGGGATGGGGGAGGTGGTGAATTCTTTTGCATAACGGAAGTTGCTCATAGGATTATTATATAATATTTTGGAATAAAAGCAAGAAGATAAAAAAAGAACGCAAGATATGAGTTGCTGTCCCGTTCCTGTGGGTTCATACTGTAACTACACCGTAAACTGATGTAAACGTATTCGATGCACTGATAGTAAGTGTATTTGTCTTAAGGAGGTCTTTATGAAACGATGCGCTGTAGTTGCAGGAGCATTGCTTTTGGTTGCCGCCACAGTATTTGCTGGTGGTAGCAAGGATTCTGGCAAGCAGGTGCTGAAGGTAGCCGGTTTGAAGGGTGCCTACGGTGATGTATATTGGCAGGAGATCAAGAAGGGATTTGAGGCTGCGAACCCCGGTGTAGAGGTGCAGCTGACCATCGAGGCTCAGGTTGAAAAGACCATCAACCCCCAGATTATGGCTGGGGCCGGCCCTGATGTCCTGTATTTGGCAACTGGTCGCCAGGACCAGCTGACCGAGATGATGATTTCCAGCAAGGCCATCCGTGACCTGACTGGTCTTCTGGAAAAGAACGTGTACAACGAGAACGTGAAGCTCAAGGATCGCATCCTTCCTTCCATCATGGGCAACGGTGTCACCAATCCCTATGCCGGCGACGCCACCAACTACATGCTGCCCCTGTTCTTCTCCAGCAACGGTCTGTTCTTCAATGCCGACCTGTTCTATGACAATGACGGCGACGGAAAGATGGGTGCCAAGAAGGACGGCAAGTACGAGATGCCCACCACCTGGGACGAGTTCCTGGCACTGGGCGAGCTGCTGAACGCAGAGCGCGCCTCCAACCCCAACACTCCCTACCTGTTCACCTATCCCACCGCCGGATACCTGGACACTATGGTTCCTGCCTCCATCGCCGCCAGTGCTGGTGAGGCTGTGGTGAAGCAGGCCTTCAACTATGAGCCCGTTTGGGAGCAGGCAGCGGTGAAGGCTGTGTTCGAGAACCTGGGAAAGATTCGCCCCTACCTGCTGCCCACCACCGTCGGCAACGCCAACGGAACTGGATTCAAGGACAACCAGCAGGCTGTTATTGATGGCCGTGCCCTGTTCATGACAAACGGCGACTGGGTAAAGGGCGAGATGGCAGACACCACTCCTGCCGGATTCAACTGGGGTTCCGCTCCCTTCCTGGCCTTCTCCAAGGGTGGCGAGCGCTACGGAACCGTGAACGCCGAGCAGATTTACATCAGCAACAACACCCAGGTTCCTGAGCTGGCAGAGAAGTTCATCCTCTACGTCTACAGCAAGGAGGGACTGGCCCATATCGCAAAGCATGCCAACGGTGCCTTCGTGCCTGCCAAGGGATATGACGAGATTGCCGTTGCCAATGGCATGAACGCCGGTGCCGTTGCTGGCTACAAGGGCTACTACGATGGTTCCGCCAAGGTGCTCATCGGTAGCTTTGCCGCCGCCACTGCCGAGGGTGTGGACTGGAAGCAGACCTACTGCTTCACCATGGACAGCGTGATGAACGGTTCCAAGACAACTGCCCAGTGGCTGGAGCAGCTGAAGACCGACAGCGCCAAGCTGAAGGCCGCTTTGAACTAAGAACGCAGGGGCACCGTTCATCCAACTGAAAGGAGCCCCCTACAACACGGCCCTGGCACCAAGGGGATTTGTTCTTTGGATAGTTGTCCGAGGGATGGTTCTGCAGCCAGGGCTTTTTTTCTAGCGAGGTGAGGAGAGCATGAAGTCAAAGCCTGGAAAAACCATTGCCAAAAAACAGGGTGGTGCCACCAAGCGGTTTATCTGCTTGTGTACCATTCCCACCTTTATCCTGTATTTTATCTTTGTCATCTACCCCATTTTCAACATGGTGGGGCTTTCCTTTGTGCAGTGGAATGGTCTTTTGGGAAAGAAGACCTTCTATGGGCTGAAAAACTATCAGCTTTTGTTTCAGGATTCCCAGTTCTGGCTTTCATTCAAGAACACCTTGATTCTGATTGTGCTGGTGACGGCGGTGACCTTTGTGCTTGCCCTGCTTTTTGCCAGCTTCCTTGCCAAGGGACGGCTGAAGGGGCAGACCTTCTTCCGCATCGTTTTCTACATTCCCAACATCCTTTCGATTGTGGTTATTTCCGCTATCTTCTACATGCTGTATTCCAGTGACTACGGCATCCTGGGCCCCATTCTGAAGCTGTTCGGGATGGAGTATACCGGCGTGCTGGGAGACCCCAAGCGGGTTGTCTACGCCATTGCGGTGGCCATGATTTGGCAGGCCATCGGGTACTACATGGTCATGTACATTGCGGGAATGGACTCCATTTCCGATGAGCTGTATGAAAGCGCCAGTCTGGACGGAGCCTCAAAGTTCCACCAGTTCTTCATCATCACCCTGCCCCTCACCTGGCAGGTTATTCGGGTGACCCTGACCTTCTTCATCATCAGTACCATCAACATGAGCTTCCTCTTTGTGACGGCCATGACAAACGGTGCACCAGATGGTGCCAGCAACGTGCTTTTGGTCTACATGAGCAAGCAGCGGGCCAATGGTTCCTTCGGTTACGCCATGGCCATTGGTACTGTGCTGTTTATCTTTGCCTATGGTATTTCACTGATTGTGAACAAACTGACGGAAAAGGATCCTTTGGACTAGGGTTCAGGTGCAGCCACACTGGAGGCCCGTCAGCCTTTCAGTGTGAGATTGCTTGCTTTGTAAATGGAGTGTAATGATGAAAATAAATTCAAAGAAACAAAGGATTCTGCGTCATGTTCGAGAGAACATTGTGGCTTATCTGATTTTGGCTATATTTACGGTGATTTTCGCCTATCCCATTCTGTGGTCTGTCATCTCCTCATTCAAGACCAGTGCGGAGATTCGCCAGAGTCCCTTTGCCCTGCCGGCAGTGCCCCAGTTCGTGAACTACAGCAATGCCTGGAATGCGGCCCACATGGGGGACTACTTCCTGAACTCCGTCTTTGTGACGGCCCTGTCCATGGCACTGCTGATTGTGCTGGTGATTCCCTGCTCCTACGTGCTGACTAGGTTCAACTTTCGATTCAGGAATTTCCTCAAGCTGCTGATGATGGCAGGGCTTTTCATCAACGTGAACTACATCATCTATCCCATCTACCTGATGATAAACGGCGTGGGTAGGGCTGTTTTCGGAAACGGCCTGCTGCTGACGGACAATTTGGTGACGGTATCCATCATCAATGCGGTGACCAGCGTGCCCTTTTCCATCTACCTGCTGTCCGGCTTTTTGTCCGGCTTGCCCAAGGGCTACGAGGAGGCTGCCCGCATCGACGGCTGCTCCAACTGGGGCATCCTGCTGAAGGTGATTGTGCCCCTGTCCATGCCCAGTATCCTGACGGTCATCCTGTTCCAGTTTTTGGCCTACTGGAACGAGTATCTGGTGGCCCAGACCTTCCTGATTTCGGACGCCAAGCGGACGCTGCCCGTGGGCTTGCTGAGCATCATGCAGGAGGCCAAGGTGGCCACCGACTACGGACGGCTCTATGCCGGTCTAGTGATTGTGATGGTGCCGGTGTTGGTGTTGTACTGCTTTGTCCAGAAGAACCTCACCAAGGGAATTTCTATGGGTGGCCTCAAGGGCTAGGGAATGAGCTTCGGAGGGCCTGGTATACTTTGGCAGGCCAGCAATTTTGTGCATCGTAAGGGAGGCTGAAGGAGTATTATGGAGAATATCAGCTTGCAGAAAGAGAACCAGCGGGTGGATGTGGTTGCCACGTCGAATGCAGGACGGGTGACCATTCCCACGGACTTGGATGTGGTTCCCCAGACACGGGAAATTATGGAGCGATGGGGCGCCGATGCCCTGCGGGATTGTGATGGTACCGATTTCCCCGCCCAGCTGCAGGGGGTGGGCGCAAAGATTTATTCCACCTACTACACCACCCGAAAGGACAACGACTGGGCCCGTGCCAATCCCGACGAGATTCAGCAGATATACATTATGACACCCTTCTATTCTACACCGGAGGGAAGTCTTTCCATCCCCCTGATGAAGGGCCTGTATCCTGAAATGCTGAAGGTGAATCCAAATGACCGCCAGCGCTGGTGGGAGGTGATTGACCGCACTACCGGACAGGTGGTTCCCCCCAGTGACTGGGATTATCAGGAGGAGGCGGGGACGGTGGTGATTCCGGCTGCCTGTCCCTTCCACCAGTATACGGTGAGCTTTTTGGCCTTCATCATGTGGGATCCTGTCCACATGTACAATGCAGTGGTGAACGGCTGGAAGGATGTGGAGCACCAGATCACCTTTGATGTGCGGCAGCCAAAGACCCGGGCCTTTACCATGGAGCGGCTGCGAAAATTCATTGGGGAGCATCCTTACGTGGATGTGATTCGCTACACCACCTTCTTCCATCAGTTTACCCTGCTGTTTGACGAGGCTGCCCGGGAAAAGTACGTGGACTGGTACGGCTATTCCGCCTCCGTGTCTCCCTACATTCTGGAGAAGTTCGAGGCTGAGGTGGGCTATCCCTTCCGGCCGGAATTCATCATCGACCAGGGCTACTACAACAACCAGTACCGCATTCCCTCCAAGGAATTCAAGGATTTCATGGCCTTCCAGCGGCGGGAGGTGGCAGCCCTGGCCAAGGAGATGGTGGACATTACCCACGAATGCGGCAAGGAAGCCATGATGTTCTTGGGTGACCACTGGATTGGCACCGAGCCCTTCCTGGAGGAATTCGCCTCCATCGGGGTGGATGCCATTGTGGGCAGTGTGGGAAACGGCAGCACCCTGCGCCTTATCAGCGACATTCCCGGCGTGAAGTATACTGAGGGGCGCTTCCTGCCCTACTTTTTCCCGGACACCTTCTTCCCCGGCGGTGACCCCGTGAAGGAGGCCAAGGTGAACTGGGTGACTGCCCGCCGTGCAATTCTGCGGAAGCCTGTGGACAGAATCGGCTACGGTGGTTACCTGAAGCTGGCTCTGAATTTTCCCGACTTTGTGGACTACATCCAGAGCGTCTGCGACGAATTCCGTACTCTGTATGAAAATATTCGTGGCGCCACCCCCTATTGCGTCAAGACGGTGGCGGTGTTGAACTGCTGGGGCAGGATGCGTTCTTGGGGCTGCCACATGGTGCACCACGCCCTGTACCAGAAGCAGAACTACAGCTATGCCGGGGTAATCGAGGCATTGGCAGGCGCCCCCTACCAGGTGAAGTTCATCAGCTTTGACGACATCCTGAATGATGCCACGGTGCTGGGTGAGGTGGACGTGCTCATCAATGTGGGTGGTGCCGACACCGCCCACACTGGGGGCGACTACTGGTGCAATCCCGCCGTTGCCGACACCATCCGCCGGTTTGTGTGGCAGGGCGGTGGCTTTATCGGAGTGGGTGAGCCCACCGGCCATCAGAGCCAGGGACGGTTCTTCCAGCTGGCGGATGTGCTGGGAGTGGAGAAGGAGACGGGCTTCACCCTGGGCTACGACAAGTACAACTGGGAGCAGCACAGTCACTTCATCATCCAGGATGCGGGGGATGAAATTGACTTTGGGGAGGGCATGAAGGCTGTGTACGCACTGCCAGAGGCCCAGGTGCTGGTGCAGCGGAACAAGGAGGTGCAGCTGGCAGTGAACCAGTACGGAGCTGGCCGCAGCGTCTACATCAGTGGGCTGCCCTACAGCTTTGAGAATAACCGCCTGCTGCACCGGGCAGTGCTGTGGAGCACCCATTGCGAGGATCAGCTCCACAGTTGGTTTAGCAGCAATTGCAACGTTGAAGTGCACGCCTACGTCAAGAACGGCAAGTTCTGCGTGGTGAACAACACCTACGAGCCCCAGTCCACCACGGTGTATCGGGGGGACGGCTCCAGCTTCCCGCTGGACTTGGCCGCCAACGAAATCCAGTGGTATAAGATTTAACCTTCACGCTGGCAGGAATTGGTGTGAGGAGACTTGTTTGGACTTCAGTTGTTTGGAGGGAGTTTGCCGGACAGGTGCCAATGGCTGCCAGCGTTCTTTGCCTATAGTTGACCTAAAAAACGTATCGTGATTGTAGCCCTCCCCAAGGATTTCTTTTTGTTGTATATTTGTAGGGCGGGGCACTGGTTGTCCTGCGCAAGGAGTTTGACATGAGAGATCCACGGATAGAGGTATTGGCACGGAACCTGGTGCGCCATTCGGTGCAGGCCAAGGCGGGGGAAAAGGTTTTGATTCAGGCCAACAACATGGCCCGGCCGCTGGTGCAGGCCCTGGTGCGGGAGGTGTATGCGGCGGGGGCCATGCCCTTTGTGTCCCTCAAGGACAAGGCGGTGGAGCGGGAAATCCTTTTGGGAGCCACCCAGGAGCAGATGGAAGCCCGCGCCCAGATTGAGCTGGCGGAAATGAGCGCCGTGGACTGCTTCATCGGCTTTACCGCCCCGGAAAACCTGAACGCCTGGATTGACGTGCCGCCGGAAAAGATGGATCTGTACAACAAGTTCTACTACAAGCCCGTTCACCTGGAGCGGCGGCTGAACCACACCCGTTGGGTGGTGCTCCGTTCTCCCACCCCGGCCATGGCCCAGCTGGCAGGCATGAGCGAGACCGCCTTTGAGGACTTCTTCTATGACGTGTGCACCCTGGACTACGGCAAGATGTCCCGGGCCATGGACGCCCTCACCAAGCTGATGGCCGCCACCGACAAGGTGCGGATTGTGGCTCCCGGCACGGACCTGCGCTTTTCCATCAAGGGGATGCCCCAGATCAAGTGCGACGGCGGCTCCAACATCCCTGACGGCGAGGTGTACACCGCCCCCCTTCGTGATTCCGTCAACGGAGTCATCAGCTACAACACGCCGTCGCTGGAGGGGGGCTTTGTCTACGAGAACATCCGCTTTGTGTTCAAGGACGGAAAGATTGTGGAGGCCACTGCCAACGACACGGACCGCATCAACAAGCACCTTGACACGGACGAGGGCGCCCGCTACGTGGGTGAATTCGCCATCGGCGTGAATCCCTACATCCTCCATCCCATGAAGGAAACCCTCTTTGACGAGAAGATTGCCGGCTCCATCCACTTTACCCCCGGCAACGCCTACACCGACTGCGACAACGGCAACCGCTCTGCCATCCACTGGGATCTGGTGCTGATCCAGCGGCCGGAATACGGTGGCGGCGAAATCTGGTTCGACGACAAGCTCATCCGCAAGGACGGCCGCTTCGTGCTGCCGGAGCTGGACTGCCTGAATCCAGAGAACCTGAAATGACCTGAATGGGCGGCTTGGAAATCAGTTCCCGGCCGCCTTTTTTTGGTGGCGGAGCAATCAACTGGATGTTGTGGAAAGACCGTTCAGCAGTAAAATTTTATTTCACCGAAGGTTTCCTGCCATTTTCGCATTATTTCAAATGAACGGATTTCTATGATCCTCATAATATTCCGTAATGCCGTTGCAGGGATTTTTGAGTCATTGTTTGCCACCTTCCTGCACTCGTTATCCAAATCTTCGTAGCATTTTTACAGGTCGTTTTTCTGCAATATGAACATGAATTGGCTCCAATGGTTTTCCTTCATTGACCCAAATAAAGACAAGGTAGGAACCGATGCTAAAGATTTGCGGCTTTTTTTCAGGAACAAAATTGCGAACTAAACTTGACACAATGTGCTGCGAGCAGGGTGCAATCTTGCATTACGGGAAAGAAGATGGTACTCTTGTAGGAACATTGCAGGAGGCAGTATGAATTATGCGGAAGAGTCGCTGAAGCGGCATGGCGAGTGGAAGGGCAAGCTGGAGGTGGTGTCCAAGGTGCCGGTCAAAACTAGGGAGGACATGTCCCTGGCCTATACCCCCGGTGTGGCGGAACCCTGCCTTGCCATCCAGAAGGATGTGGACAGGAGCTACGAGCTCACCGGTCGCCACAATATGTGTCTGGTGGTTACCGACGGCACCGCCGTGCTGGGGCTGGGAGACATTGGCCCTGAGGCGGGGATGCCGGTGATGGAGGGCAAGTGCGTGCTGTTCAAGGAATTCGGCGGCGTGGATGCCTTTCCCCTGTGCATCAAGAGCAAGGATGTGGACGAAATCGTCAACACCATCTACCTGATTTCCGGCAGCTTCGGCGGCGTGAACCTCGAGGACATTGCGGCTCCCCGCTGCTTCGAGATTGAGCGGAAGCTGAAGGAAAAATGCGACATTCCCATCTTCCACGACGACCAGCACGGAACTGCCGTGGTGACCTTGGCGGGTCTTTTGAACGCCCTCAAGCTGGTGGGCAAGACAAAGGAGCAGGTGCGCATCGTCATCAATGGTGCGGGAGCCGCTGCCATCTCCATCTGCCGCCTTCTTTTGGCCTGCGGCTTTGCTCACATCACCCTCTGCGACAGGAGCGGAGCCGTCTACCAAGGACGGGGGGACAACATGAATCCCATCAAGGAGGAGATTGCTTCCGTCACCAACCTGGAGCGGAAGGCCGGTACTCTGGCCCAGATGCTGGAGGGAGCCGACGTGTTCATTGGAGTCAGTGCACCGGGAACCGTCACCGCCCAGATGGTGGCCACCATGAACAAGGATGCCATCGTCTTTGCCTGCTCCAATCCCACCCCAGAAATCTTTCCCGATGATGCCCGTTCTGCCGGTGCTGCGGTGGTGGCCACGGGACGCAGCGACTATCCCAATCAGATCAACAATGTGCTGGCCTTCCCCGGCATTTTCCGCGGCACCTTTGACGTGCGGGCCTCCGACATCAACGACCAGATGAAGCTTGCCGCCGCCCAGGCCCTGGCGGATCTGGTGGAACCGGAAAAGCTTTCTCCTGAGTACATCATTCCAGCTGCCTTTGACCCACGTGTCCGTGATGCGGTGGCCTCCGCTGTTGCCGCCGCCGCCCGGGAATCTGGTGTGGCCCGGCTGTAAAATCTATTTCCATAGGAGATATCATGATAAAGGAAGCAGCCTACATGCCCTGGTGGTTTTTCCAGAGCAGAATTCTCGGACGGAAAAAGCCCCTCCAAACGGTGCTCTTCGTCACCGACTACTGCAACCTCCGCTGCAAGCACTGCACGCCGACGGGACACCTGTGCGCCCACACCAAGAGCTACCAGCAGATCAAGGAGGAGCTGATCTACAGCTACCAGCAGGGCTCCCGCTTTGTGGACTTTGAGGGGGGCGAGCCAACCCTGTGGCGGGAGGGGGACAAGACCCTCAACGACCTGTACCAGCTGGCCAAGGAAATCGGGTTCTTCTCTTGCACCCTCACCACCAACGGCCAGCGTCCCTTTGGCGACACCCTGGCCAACTCTGTGTGGGTCAGTGTGGACGGCTATCAGTCCTACCACGACAGCGTGCGGGGGGAGGGCACCTTCGCCATCCTGGACAAGAACATTCGGGAAAGCGGCCATCCCGCCCTGAGCATCGCCATGGCCATCAACAAGCTGAACCGGCCCTCCCTGCGGGACACGGTGCAGTATGCCCGGGACAATCCCGCCATCAAGTCCATCGCACTGAACATCCACACCCCCTTCCCCGGCACCGAGGATCTGACCCTGAGCCTGGAGGAGCGCCATCAGGTCATTGATGAGATCATCCAGCTGAAACGGGAGGGCTTCCCCATCATGAACACCCTGTCCGGCCTCAAGACCATGAAGCGGCGGGGATTCAAAAAATATTGCTGGGTATGCAATTACGTGATGATAGACGGCCAGCGTCTGCCCTCCTGCCCCGGCTACCTGCTGGAGGGGAATGTCTGCGACGACTGCGGCTTCTGCATGTCCGGGGAGATGTATTCCGTGCTTCATCTCAAGCCAGACACCATCACTGCGGGGCTTTCTCTCA
>CAMGSV010000076.1 GCA_946061495.1 uncultured Spirochaetales bacterium
AAAAGATCCCCTGCTGGAAATGCTTCAATGGGTGATGGACAAGTTCATGGAATATATGAATGCCAGTTCAATAAAACTTCAAAAGGAGCTTCTGTTTGACGCAGCATGATGGATTTGCGGCTTTTTTCAGGAACAAATTTGCGAACTAAACTTGACACAATCAATGCTGAATTGATTGAATTCCAAAGGAGTGTACCTTTCTGCACAGCCGTCTCCATTCTTTTAAATTGTCATTTTGTACAAAATAATGTACAATTATTTTGTGGAGGTTGCAATGGTTTCTGTTATGACAATATCTGAGGCCCGGAAAAATATTACGTCCCTTGAGGGGGTCATGAACTATGATGATACGATTTCCATTACGAACCATGGAAAGGAAGTTTTTGCCTTGATGCGGTGGGACACCTACGAGTGTATTCAGGAGACGCTGGAGATTCTCAGCGATCCGGAGCTGTCCAAGTCGCTGTCTTTGGGTATCCAGCAAATTCGTGAGGACAAGACTATTGATTTCGATTCTTTCATGGAAAAGCTTTCATGTACACCATAAGGCTTACCCAAGTGGCGGCAGATTTCATCCGATCCTTGGAGCCACAGGCACGGCAGCACGTTGTTGAAAAGATTGAGGTGCTCAGGCATGAACCGCTGAAGGTTGGAAAGCAATTGAAAGGCAATCTACAGGATTATCGTTCGGTTGGGAGTGTGGGCCAACGATGCAGAATCATCTACCAGATGAGGGAAAAGCAAGTGGAGGTTCTTGTGGTGGCGGTAGGGCTGAGACGTGATGGCGACAGGAAGCGGGACATCTATCAGTTGCTGCAAAAGTATTTGAGACTGGGCTTGATAGAATAGCCTGCTGAAATCAATCCTTCCTACCTCTCCAGCTTCTTTGCCTCCTCCCACAGCTGGTCCATCTGCTGGAAATGAGCCTTGTCCATGGGAATGCCCTGGCGTTCCATGGACTGCTCCACGTGGCGGAAGCGGCGGTAGAACTTGGCGTTGGTGGCGGACAGGGCTGCGTTGGGGTCCACCTGGTAGTGGCGGCAGAGGTTCGTGACGGCAAACAGCAGGTCTCCCAGCTCCTCCTCCAGGTGCAGCTGGGCGGCATCCAGCTGGGGGGTGGAGTGGACGGTGAGGGGCTCAAGCTTGGGGGCGGCCCCGCTTTCGTCACCACTGGAAAGGGCTCTTTCCGCAAGGACTGCATCCCGGTGGCGGGCCGCCTCCTGCACCTCCTGCAGCTCCTCCTGCACCTTGGCCATCACCTGCTCAGGGCCTTCCCAATCAAAGGCCTTTTTGGCGGCCTTCTTCTGGTATTTCAGCGCCTTCAGCAGGGGAGGAAAACCCGCCGGCACCTGGTCAAGGATGGAGTTTTCCCTGCGGCCCTCCACCTTCTCCTTGATGGCGTCCCACTGGGAGATGACCTGCTCCCCTGTGGTGAGGTTCTCCTGCAGCTGGGAGCGTCCCTCCGACTGGGGAAACACGTGGGGATGGCGGCGGATGAGCTTTTCCGCCACCTCCTGCATCACGTCGGCCACGGTAAAGTCGCCCTGCTGCTGGTAGATGTAGGAGATCAGCAGGCCGTTCAGCAGCACGTCTCCCAGCTCTTCCTTGGCGTGGAGGGCATCCTGCTGGGTGATGGCATCCACCACCTCGAAGGACTCTTCTATCAAGGTGCTTCTCAGGGAAAGGGGGGTCTGCTCCCGGTCCCAGGGGCAGCCGTCGGGCGCCCGCAGGCGCTGTATCACGGAGTAAAAAAAATCAAAGGCTTGGGCTGTATCTTTCACAGGCAGCAGTATAGCATGAGGAGCATGAAATGTAAAAGGGCGGGGGGATGGGAGCTCGCCAATGACTTGCACTTCACTGCGTTCAGGGGCCGTCAGCCTTTGGCTCCCTTCCCACATTTGGTTAGATCTCTCTACTGCGGGGTAGGCCTCTATCTTGTCGGGAGGGATTTAAGGATGTGCAATTTCTAGCTAAAAGAGATTTTCATTAGTGTAAAAAAGTTCCTTTTGGGGGTTTGCTTCCAGATATTTTTCAATAATTGCTTGCCTCAATGCCCGCCCTTCAACTTGGAATTTCTGTATTGTATTAATAGTGTCTCGAGTAATCATCACTTGACCTTCATAAATATCCCTTTTTTCATAATTGTCTTTTCTGATGGCTGTTTCAGAATTTCTATGCTGTGGGGAGAAATTTAAGTTGTATATATCCTCATTTTTTAAAACCCAATATTTCACACAATCTCGATAAACTGCAAACCAAAGCATGACATCACAGCAAGTTGGTTTTATCTGTTGAAAATTCATGAGAAAATCTTTTGTGGAACTTGAAGAAAGTGCTTTTAAATATAAAGGTTCATTGGGTTTATTTCTATCTACAGCACGTGAACCTTTAACTTCAATTTTTATACTTTCCCCCATGTATGGTAGATATAAATCATATTGCCCCTTGTATGTTGGATCAATTTTCTTTGAAGGGCGTTTTAATTCCGGCTCTACAGAAAGCAGGTGACTGAATCCCCATGTGTCACCAAACCCTCTAGGTGCTGAAATTTCAAAAACATAGAGGAACAAGTTTCTGTTTATGTATTCATTTCTTAAATCAAGGTAGTCGTCAAAAGAAAGGATTCTTTCTTCAACAAGCTTTGTGATGATATACTCATATTTGTTGAACGGATAAACATTCTGAATATTCTCGATTTCAGAACGAAAGTCATCTAAATGTTTAAGTTTTAAAACCAGAGATTCCAATTCTTTTTCAAGTATTTCCATATATACACTCCTTTATATAATCATACTCGCTTTCAGAAATGGCGAAATAATCACAGATTAATTTGTCAGCATCTTCTTGCATTTTGACATTTGATATAATGCCATTGTAGACTTCATTCAAATTTTGAATGAGGCTTGTATTCAATATAGGAAGAGGAAAATCCTTAAAATGCTGCTTTAAGACCTTTTTCGATTTGAATTTCTTTTGATATATGAATGTGTAGATAGGGCTATTGAATAGGCAGACAAGGATTTCCATAGGATAATCCGGCGCGATAATGATATTTGCACTGTTCAAGACTAAACTTCCTTCATCCAAAGCACAGACGATTTTATCGGAGATGAATTTATACACGATTTTCCGTGTACGAAACATCCTGATAGGTGCAACTTGCTGAAACACCTCTGGAGTGAATTTTATAAAGGTTTCTGGTTGTTTCAATCTGTAAGGGAATATATCTTTTCCTCTAAAAATAGGTTCTTCGTCCTCCATTTTTTTTGTGTGGACATATTTTTTATTGTTTCCTGTTACAATTCCGAGGGCAAATTGAGTGTTTTCTGAAAGTTTCGCTGATTTTGTGGAATAGAGTTTGTTTAAAATAATATCGTCTCTTTCACAGACAGTATATGAAATGAAATAATTTGGAGGGGAAATATTTTTTATGTTTAGGTTATATCGTTTCTCTTTCTCCACAATGATATGATTCTTTCCATCTGTGATTCCAGAAAGCTTCAAAAGCACACATTCAGACTGAACTCCTTTAAATACCATTCCTAAAGGAAAAATTTCTATGTTTCTATGGGTGTTGAGCAAGAATTTCCGAATATTCTTGTGGGTTGAGACATTCAGTATTGATTCTGGTAGAAAAAAATATAAGGATCCGCTACCGGATAATTTTTTTAGGGAATTGTATAAAGCTATACTAAAAACCTCTGTTGTATCCAAAGATGAATAGTTGTATAGCAAGAAATCTTTCTGCTTTCTTGTCAATTTGCTTCCCCACGGCGGATTCGTAATGATAAAATCATATTTTTCATTCTCTAGTGAAAATAAATCTGTTTGATCGGGAAAAATTAGGTCACGTTTCTCAATATGGGGAGAAATCGAATCGTCATTAAAAAATAAAATAAGGTTTATGTGACAAATCAAGAGGGCTGTTTCATCTATATCGAAGGCAAAAATCTTGTCAGGATTATGTTTTTTGGAAAGGGTGTTGATTAGAATGCTTCCACTGCCACAGCATGGATCTAAAATTTGCGCATTTATTGGAACGTTTATGGGAGAAAGAAGCTCGGAAGGAGTATAAAATGAGCCAACCTTTGATTTTCTAGAAATACTTTGAACCGATTGATAAAAAGCGCCTAAAATATCATCATTTTTATTTTCAATATGAAAACTTTGAAAAATATTTATACCAGCATATATTTTATTTAGTTTTGCATATATTTGGGAGTTCTCATTGTATAAATTGTTGTTTAGAAGAATTTGTCTTCCTAGACAAGCGGTTGCTTCCATGATAGAAAAATTGCTTGCTTTAAATCTATCAATAAGTTTTATAAGCAGCTCTTTCCTACTTTTATCTTTGATACCTAAGAATACAATATCCGAAGCATTTTGGTAGGACCGATTGGCTCTTGAGTGAAGTCTGTCTGTGTTTGTTTCAATAGCATTTATCAAAGTCGAATAAGTATCTTGTGTATAACATCCGTCTTTGGGCGATGGTATTACGCCTGTTTTTATCCAATTGTTCACAGTAGCGAGAGAAATGTTAAATCTATTTTGAATATCTTTTTTAGTGAAAGTTGCTTGTATCTTACTCATAGAATTCAATTATATATATATTCTGTTTTTAGTCCATTCATTTGTAAAGGTATTCCTGAAATGAGGTAAAAAAAACTGGTCCTTGAGGTTTGACTCAAAGACCAGCTGGAGTGGAAGCCGACGGAATCGGCTCCTGTCTCCTAGCAAACCAACAGGTAGTTTGCCACCGCCTCATAGGCAGGAAGGGACAGGGGATCTATATATTTGTTGGAGGAAAGGGGATTGGAGGCGAACCTCGCTATCACCATCTCTGCCATGGGGTCGATGTAGATTGCCTGGCCGTGGACACCTCTGGCCATGTAGGCCTTGTGGTGGTTGTGGGTGATCCACCACATGCTGCGGTAGCTCCAGCCGGTGAGGTCTGGATACTCGTGGCCCCGCTCAAAGTCGTGGGGGTCGCCGCCGGTGGTGATGGCCTGCACTGCCTTCTTGGGAATCAGCTGGATGCCGCTGAGCTTGCCCTCGTTGCGCATCAGCTCTCCGAAGAGGGCCATGTCCCGCAGGCCCATGCTCAGGCCGCCGCCGGCAAAGGCGATTCCTGCCGGGTCAAGCTGGTAGTAGGCGTCGCTGGAGGCTCCCATGGGTCGCCAGATCATTTCGGACAGGAGCTGGGCGAGCCCCTTGCCGGTGACACGGGAGATGAGCCAGCCCAGCACCATGGTGTTGGCGGTGCGGTAGTGGAAGGCCTCCCCGTGGTCGTGGCTGGGATCCTTCTTGATGGCGGGCAGATACTGGTAGTAGCAGCCGGGGCCACTGTAGTTTGCGGGGCGGAACACGTTGCCCGCCTGGGACAGCTTCCAGATGTCGGAGTTGGGGTCGTTGTAGTCCTCGCTGAACTGGATGGCGGTGGTCATGTCCATCACCTGCCGCACCGTGGCGTCCCCAAAGCCTGAGTCCTGCAGCTCCGGGATGTAGGAGCCGATGCTCCGGTGCTCCTCCAGCTTGCCCTCCGCCACTAGGATTGAGGCCAGAAGCCCCGCAAAGGATTTGCTGACGGACATGGCGGCGTGGTGGCCCCAGGGACTCATGCCGGCAAAGTACCGCTCGTAGACGATGTGGCCACGGTGCAGGATGATGATGCCGTCGGTGAAGTTCCGCTCCAGGGATTCTCCCCAGGTGATGGCGTTGGCCTCCTTCCAAGGTGTGAAGGTCACCGTGTCCAGCTCCTCCATGAGCTTCACGTGGAATTTGTGGATGCCGTCCTTCTCCTTGTTGGCGGAGACTTCTCGGGTGGGAAGGAATTCCCGCATGTGGTTCACACTGTAGCGCAGGGCCGGAAACTGGAAGAAGGAGCCGTCCGCCGCCGAGAGAATCTTGTCCTGCTGGGGAGGAAAGCCCTGCATCCACCCCATACGTCCGGGGTCGGTCTCTGCAATGCTGATATAGTCGTGCTTTGTTGTTTCGCTCATGTTTACCACCTACCTCAAAGGATAGTGGGTGACGCTGCGGAATGCAAATTTACCGTTGACTATTTGCTACCACAGCAGTGGGGTGGGAGAGTCTGGCATGCCGAGGAATTCCTTCATAACCTCATTTCGCTGGAGCACGGAGTCCGGCACCTGAGAAAACTGTGATTTGAAGTCGCCCACCGTCATTTGCAACATGGGCACAATATACTGTTGAACTTGTCACGTTATCAAGCTGTAAGACAGCACCCTCACACCGGAATCTCCAGCGTGAAGCAGCTGCCGGTGCCCCGCTCCGACTCCACCCGGATGGTCCAGCCCAGGGTGTCCGCCACCGTCTTCACCACCGCCAGCCCCAGTCCCTTGCCCTCGCTTTTCAGGGAGTTGTCCCCCCGGAAGAAGGGGTCGAACACGTGGGGCTGGTCTGCCGCCGGGATGCCGCATCCATTGTCCTGCACCTGCAGGATTACCTGGGCCTCCCGGTTTCTGGCTGCCTTTTGGCCGCCCTTCCTCCGCTTGGGGGTGGCGGCAAGGCGGGCGGTGAGGCTGATGGTGCCGCCTGGGCTGGTGTAGCGGATGGCGTTGCCGCAGAGGTTGTCCAGCACCCGGATCATGAGGCTTTCGTCCAGGGGAACCGCCAGATCCGCTGGCAGGGTGATGGCGGTGGTGACGGTGCGTCCCAGAATCCTGCCATCCTCCTGCAGCCGGGTGGCGTAGTCCGAGAGGAGGGGAGCCAGCGGCACCAGCTTCAGATTCTGCTTCAGGTCCCCTGAGTCCAAACGTACGAAGTTGATGAGGTTGTCTATCATGGCATCCAGCTGGTCCACCTTCTCGCCTACAATCTCCAATGACTTGCCGATGATTTCCGGGGAGTCGGCGGTGCCGTCGGAGATGGCCTCGGTGTAGCCCTTGATGAGGGACAGGGGAGTCCGCAGGTCGTGGCTGATCCCCATGATGAGCCAGGAGCGCCGCTTCTGCTCCTCCAGCAGGGCCAGCCGCATGCTGTTGAGGGAATTGGTGAGGGAGAGAATCTCGTTATTGCCCCGCACCTGTATCTCCTTGCTCAGATTGCCCTTGGCCAGGCTCCTGGTCTCCCGCTCCAGCACCTCCATGGATCGGGAGAGCACGTGGGACAGGTAGATGATGCCGCTGATGCACAGGAACAGCAGCAGGCTGAACACGTTGATGATGGCCTTCAGCTGGTCGATGACCGTGTCCCACTTGTACTGGTTCTCCCGCAGCAGCCGGGTGACAATCATCAGCTGGGAGGAGTCGCCGTTTTCGGGGTGGAAATTCCGGTCGATTTGGTAGAGGTAGTCCTGGGTGTTGGTGGCGAATACGGCCATCAGCTCTCCCTCCGTCAGGGTTTCCCCTATGGTGATGCCGGGGATGGAGGACAGCAATACCTCACCCTGGCTGGACAGAACCGCCACCTCCACTGAATCTGGCAGCTGCTTGATGAAATCCCGCACCCGCTCCCACTCCTGCTTGTTGTGGCCAAGGGTATCTCGCTTTGAGATTTCTTCCCAGGAGGGAATGAAGATGTTGCTGGGGGAGCGGAACCAGCTGGAGAGCACCAAGGTTCCCAGCATGAACACGGGAATCAGGAAGAGGGCTATCAGCAGCAGGATGAACTGGGTTCGAATCTTCACTGGGAGACATCCTCTTGGGGCGGGATGTTGAACTGGTAGCCCAGGCCATGGATGTTTTCGATGTATTGGGGATTTGCCGGTTCATCCTCAATCTTTCGTCGCAGCCGCTGGATGTAGACCGCCACGGCGGAGATGTCCCCATAGGCCCGGCCCCAGACATCACGGTAGATGGCCTGGGCAGTGAGGGGAATGCCGGCGTTCCGCACTAGATGGGCCAGGATGGAAAACTCCTTGGAAGAGAGGGGGATACGCTGTCCATTGCGGGTAAGGAGGTAGCGGTCGCAGTAGAGGTGGAAGGGGCCGAACTGGAAGGTTTGTTCCTGGGCCGTGGTCTCGCTGGTACTTCCTGCCCGCCGCAGCATGGCCTGGACCCGGGCCACCAGCACCTTGGGGGAGAAGGGCTTGGTGATGTATTCGTCGGCGCCGTCTCCCAGCCCCTGGATGATGTCCTCCTCGCTGTCCCTGGCGGATATGATGAGCACCGGCACCTGGCTTGTCTTGCGGAAAATCTGGAGGAATTCAAAGCCCCCCATGCCCGGCAGATTCAAGTCCAGCAGCACCAGTTCTGGCTGGAAGCTTTCCAGCGCCGTCAATGCCTCTTCCCCGCTTTCCACCGGCTTGATTTCCATGCCCTCCTTGTTCAGGTAGAGGGTGATGAGAGCCGCCAGCTCCGTTGTGTCTTCTATCAGTAGAATTTTATTTCCCATACATTGCCTCGTTTGTCTCCCTACTATGCCATTGACGGCAAAAATTGTTAAGATGGTTTTCGGGTATCTAACAAAATATTATTTGTAATCTTGACTTTTGTTTTAAGTTTTATTTAAGAAGGATTGATACAATTCATGTATCTATGGAAAAATGAACGCCTATTCTTTTGTTTTTGCCAAGCAATTTCGGGAGGTTTGCCCAATGAATGGAACGATATGCCTCAAAGGTGCCAGTCTGGCCGTCATTTTTGCCCTCATGGTGGTTCCCGCTGCCCTTGTGGAGGCCCAGGAGAGGGGGGACGCCAGTCTTTCCGCTGGTGAGGTGGCGGCCACTGGTTCGGCTGTCACTTTGAAGGAGGCCCAGGCTCTGGCTTTGGAAGGGAACGCCACCCTCCGTGCCCAACGGCTCACCCTGGAGGCTGCCCGCCGTTCCTCCCAGGCCCGCTGGAATTCCTTTCTGCCTGGAATCAACCTGGGGGGCTCCGTGTCCAACAGCCACACTATTGTGGACGGCTCCAGTGGTTCAGGGGCTGGAACTCCTGCTGCCGGTGGCAATGCCAACTGGAGCTGGGGAATTTCCGGCGGTGTGAGCCTGTCATTGACGGCGGGCATTCCCGTGCAGATGCAGCTGGCAGCCTTGGGCTACGAGATTGCCCAGACGAACTACCAGCTGCAGCTCCAGACGGTGATGGCCAATGTTGCCTCATCCTTCTATAATCTGGTGGCGGAGGCCAAGAATCTTTCCGTTCTGGAGGACAATCTGGAGTTGACCCGCAGCCAATATGAGCAGTCCCGCCAGAACTACAACCGGGGTCTTGCCTCGGAGCTGGATATGCTGCGTTCCCAGTATGCATACGTTTCCGCCCAGCCGGAGCTGGAGAAGGCGCAGTTCAAGTACCAGTCGAATTTGGCAGCCTTTCAGATTCTGGTGGGCAGTCCTACGCTGGTGGTTCCCACGGAGGAATTCCAGCTGGTGCAGCTCCAGCTGCCCGATACCCAGCAGTTGGTTCAGGACTACCGTGAGGGCCGCCTTGATGTGATGCAGAAGCGGCAGGCGCTCCGCCAGAGCCAGTTGTCGAAGACCTCCCAGAACCTGGCGGCCCGTGCTCCCTCGGTGGGGCTTTCGGAGTCCCTGCGGTTCTCCCCGCCCGGCGAGCGTGATGACGGCCCTTCGGTGACGGGAAGCTTTTCCGTCTCTGTCTCCATTCCGGTGGATGGCTTTGTTCCCGGTTCCTCCAAAAGCCTTGCCCTGAAGCAGGCTGCGGATGCGGTGACCATTGCTCAGCTGAATCTGGACACCACCCTTGCCCAGGCTCGCCAGGACATCGAGACCAAGGTGGCAGAGGCGGCCCAGCTGTGGCATGCCATCGACATTGCCCGGCTGAACGAGTCCATTGCGGAGCGCTCCTACCAGCTTTCCCAGGAGGGATACCGGGCGGGCTTGGTGAGCCAGACGGATCTGGAAACCTCTCGCCAGCAGATGGTTTCCGCCCAGCTGGCAGCCAGCACCTCCCAGTCCCAGTATCTGGTGGGAGTGGGAAATCTGGCCAATGCCCTGGGACTGGAGCTGGAGCAGCTGTACCAGCTTTTTGGGGTACAGGAATAATTGTGGAGCAGTCCGCCGGAAGACTGGTGGAGTCGTCAAAAAAATGGCAAAGGTAAGGATAGATTCATGTCAGGAGAAAAGATGACTGTTGGAAAAAGGGCCGATCTCATCGGCAAGATTATCGTGATAGTGCTTATGGCTGTCTTTGTGATAGTTGGGATTTTCACCATGGTGGGAAAGAAGTCTGGCGGCGGGATGCCCATGGGAATGATGGGGGTGGGCCGTGGCGGTTCCCAGGGGGCTGTGGCCACGGTGACGGTATCTGTCAAGGCGATGGAGCCGGAGACCCTGCAGAAGACGGTGCTGCTGAACGGAGACGTTGCCTCCCGTACGGAGACCAGCATCTACCCCGACACCTCCGGCAAGGTGAGCCGCATCTTGAAGTCCTTGGGAGACACGGTGCGGAAGGGGGAGGTGATTGCCTATCTTGATCCATCCCGCCCCGGCTCCGCCTACGCTGCAAGCCCGGTCACTGCCACCGTGGCTGGAACCATTATCCAGCTGCCCTACAGTGTGGGGGATACCATCGGCACCAACAATGCCCTGGCGGTGGTGGGGTCCCTGCAGGATCTGGAAATCAGCCTGAAGGTGTCGGAGAAGTACAGCTCCTACCTGAAGGTGGGACTTCCTGCCTACGTGTCATTGGTGTCTAGACGAAAAACAAGATGGTTAAGAGGGCTCACATGATGGTGAGAAAATATGGAAGT
>CAMGSV010000077.1 GCA_946061495.1 uncultured Spirochaetales bacterium
GGATTGGCGGTTTTTTCCGTTTCCTTGTACAATGGTATCAAAGGGAAGCTAATCGAGCTTGAGCTTGAGGATCTTCATGTGGTCACGGATTACTTTGTGGCGGAGGTTGAGGAGGAGAGGGAGGAGCTTAGAGAGGCCATGCTGTTCCTGGTAGAGGATACGAAGACATCAAACCGTGGCAATATGGAAACGCAAAATGCACGGATGTATTTGCGTGGCTTGGCGGCTAACAACGGAATGTCGAATTTGGCCCTTTTCCGGCCGACCGGGGAATTACTGGTTTCGGCGTATGACGACACTTTTTCCACTCGTGCAGAGCTCGAGGCTATCACGCAGGCCAGGAATGGAGAGGTTGTTTCTGCCATCGCAGTGGGCAACAGCAAGATATGCAATATTTGCGCCACCACCTTGAATTGGGGCGGAGTGAATTTTGTTATAATGGGGGAGCGTACCGTGACCTCCAGGGACTTCCTTCAGAATGCAATCCATATTCCCGACACCTACGTCAGCATTTATTTGGGCAACATCCGTCTTGGTACTACGATGAATAGTGGGGATTCTGGTGTCAAAACAATGCATGATGAGGTGATGGAGGAGGTGTATCGTGGTAGTGGAGCGTATTCTGGTCTGGTTACCGTGGATGGATTGCAGCTTCTGACCTTCTATCACAACCTGAGTATGGAGCATGAAGACGAGGAGGGGGGCGCATTGTTCGAGAATGGCGAGGGGGTTACCATCGCCACGGTGAAGGACTTCTCCGCAATCAGGAGGGCATATATCTCTCTTCTAGGTACCAGCATTATACAGATGTTCATTTTGTTCGGCATTGTTGCAGTCTTCATCATTGTTATATGCGGGCGTCTGGTGATAAAGCCTATTAGTGCGTCCATTACAGCCTTCAAGAACCTGAACGGCGGCGACGGCCTGGCAGACCTAACCTACCGCATTGAAATCAAGCGGGAGGATGAGATTGGTGCCATGTGCGGGGAGGTAAACGAATTCATCGACAACCAGCAGCACATCATGCAGGATGTAAGAAAATCCAGCAAGACAATTACGGAGATCACAGAGAATTTGGCTTGTTCCGCAGAGGAGGCCGCCAGCTCCACACAGCAGATTTCCGCCAACATTTCCAATGTGAACCATCAGGTTGTAAAGCAGAACCAGGCATTGAAGGAGGTGCAGATGGTTTTGCAGGATAGCGTTGAGAGTGTGCGGAATTTGGATAGCTTGATAGAAAATCAGTCTTCTGGCATCATAGAGTCCTCCTCCGCCGTGGAAGAGATGGTGGGAAATATTAGTGCGGTATCCAACTCTGTAAATAAGATGGCAGAGGAGTACCAGCAGCTCATAGGAATTACAGACAGGGGTAGGCAGCGTCAGGATGATGTTGCCCGGCAAATCAACAACATGGCGGAGCAGTCCCGTCACTTGGCGGAGGCGAACAACGTCATCTCCCAGATTGCAAGTCAGACCAACCTGCTGGCCATGAACGCCGCCATCGAGGCCGCACACGCTGGAGAGGCGGGAAAGGGATTCTCTGTTGTTGCCGACGAAATCCGCAAGCTGGCGGAAAATTCTGCCACTCAGTCCAAGGCTATCAAGCAGGAGCTGAGCAATATTTCTGGCATCATCCAGGAGGTTGTCACCACCTCCGCACTTTCCGTGCAGGAATTCTCCGAGATTAGCGGCAAGGTTGCCAGTACGGAAACCCTTGTGCGTGAGATTGACAATGCCATGATGGAGCAGCAGGTGTCCTCCAAGCAGGTTCTGGTCTCACTGCGTGAAATCAATGAGGCCAGTGTCCAGGTTCAGCAGACCTCAAAGAAGATGGCGGACAATATCGTCCATTTGGAGAATTCCTCCTCCAATTTGGACTTCATCGCCACCACTGTGGCAAACAGCATGGCGGAAATGGAAAATGGTATACGGGAGATTGGCCGGGCCGCCCAGACCGTCTCCGACGAGGTTATCAATGCCAGGGATTCCGTGAATGTGATGGATGCTGTCCTGGAAAAATTTAAGCTGGAGGAGTAGTTTTTCAAAAGCGAACAGCTGGAATGGGGCGGGGGCTTTGTAAGGTTCTAGACTAGTATCTTTTCAGTATTTTAGCCAGTTCCCTGACCAAATCGGCATTGCGGCGGCCTTCCTCTACGCCTCCACCCTGGTGGAGGAGGGGGAGCTGCGTGACCTGTGCCTCCACTATGCACCCAGGAAGAAGCCGGTGATTCTGGAAAGGATTGCCGGTATTTCCAGGAGCTTTGCCGAATCCTAGGCTTGGTTTTAAAATGAAAAGGCCGCTTGCCTTGAGTTTCCTCAAGACAGGCGGCCTCTTTTTTAGCGGGCTTTCAGCAATCGTGGTAGGAAGATCATTCCTACCACGAACACTACCAGGGCTGCGGCCCAGGCGGCAACGGGGTTCAGGGCGAATCCACCCACAATGAATCCAATGAAGGTACAGGTCGCTACAAAGAAGGCGTAGGGCAGCTGGGTGGCCACGTGCTCCAGGTGGGGGCAGCTGGCTCCCGTGGAGGACAGGATGGTGGTGTCGGAGATGGGTGAGGCGTGGTCACCAAAGACAGCACCGCCGATGATCGCTGCCATGGAAATCATGGCGGCGTTGGTGAGGCCGGCGGGATCCATTCCCTGGCCGGTAGCCAAACCGGTGACGATGGGCATTCCGATGGGAATCATGATGCCGAAGGTGCCCCAGCTTGTTCCTGTGGCGAAGGAAATCACTGCAGACAGCACAAAGAGGATGCAGGGCAACAGCTGGATGGGGAAGCTGCCGTCGCTCACCACCTGGGACAGGTAGAGTCCCAGTCCAAGGCCACCGTCAGCACGGGGGGACTTGATGATGGTGCCGATGGACCAAGCCATGGTGAGGATGATGAGGGCGGGCAGCATGGACTGGATGCCGTTGCGCAGGGCTTCTCCTGCCTCCTTCAGATTGAGCAGGCCACGGGCCAGATAGTAGATGTAGGTGGCGGTGATGGTAAACATCACGGCATACCAAAGTGCCATGGAGGAGTCGGTGTCGTTGAAGGCATCACCAATGCTCATGGAGGCAATGGCCTGCCCCATGGTGGTGATGGTCTCTCCGTCGATGGCACCAAGCCAGGTAACGATGGGGAAGAAGGCTACGGCGCTGACAATCAGCACGATGATGGGGAAGAGCATGTCCACCGGCTTGGCATTGTCTTCTGACTCTTCTTCGATTGTACCGGCGGCGGGGCCGTATTTTTCCGCATTGAATAGAATGCCCTGCTTTGCCAGCTCCCCGGATGCCTTCATGGGGCCGAAATCCCGCTTCAGGAAGATGACGGTGAGCACCATAATGAGGGCCAGCAGTGCGTACAGGTTGTAGGGAATTGCCTTGATGAAGAACTCGAACTCCGTCATGCCCATCTGCTTGAATCCCTGGGAATCACGGACAATGGACATGACGGTGACTACCCAGCTGGAAATGGGTGCGATGATGCAGACCGGTGCGGCGGTGGAGTCCAGGATGTAGGAGAGCTTGGCACGGGAAACGCCAGTCTTGTCGCAGATGGGCCGCATGACGGTTCCTACCGACATGGAGTTGAAGTAGTCGTCGATAAAAATCAGCAGGCCGAAGACAAAGGTCATGAACTGGGAGCTGGTTCCCGTCTTCAGCTTTGAGGAAGCCCAGTGGCCGAATGCCCTGGCGGCACCAGTCTTGTTCAACATTCCCACCAGACCGCCCAGTAGTGCGCAGAACAGGAAGATGCGGATGTTCCAGCCATCAGCCAGGGAGCCTGCCAGCAAATCGGTAAGATTCATCAGTGCAGTTCCAGGGTTTCCTCCGGCGATAATCAACGCTCCAGACAGAATTCCTAGGAAAAGGGATACAATCACGTCCTTGGTGACAAAGGCCAGGACAATGGTGAGGAGGGGAGGGATGATTCCCCATAATCCATAGTGATCCATTAAAAACCTCTCATTTCTCGATAAAAACTGTCACATTCTACCATAGATATGATAGATTACTCAATAATGGGCCTTAGAATAAATACGTATTGTAAGGGTATTTGGTTTATGGTAGTATTTTGACATGGAACGACCACGCATTTGTCTTTGTTTGACAGGCAAGACTTTGGCTGCGGACATGGAAATCCTTGAATTGTATCGCAATTGGATCGATATGGTGGAGCTGCGGGTGGATTATCTTGAGAAGGATGAGCGCCTGCATATTCGTAAATTCCCCCAGATGGCAGGAATTCCCTGTATCCTTACCATCCGGCGCAACATTGACGGCGGACAGTTTGTGGAGGGAGAGGCTTCCCGTACCATGCTGTTTGCCCGGGGGCTGGCCTTTGCCGAGCAGGATGTTCGCAAGAATTTTGCCTACGTTGACTTCGAGGAGGATTATTACGTGCCCAGCCTCCAGGATGCTGCACTGGCTTTTGGGACACGGATTATCCGTAGTGCTCACGATATGGAGGGGCCGATTGATGACATTCCCGGACGCCTGGCAAAAATGCGGATTACTGGCTTTGAGATTCCCAAAATTGCTTGTATGCCCAGAACCTTGGCAGATGTGACAAAAATGTTCCGTCAGGCTGCCACCTTGGAGCCAGGGCAGCAAATTCTTTGTGCCATGGGACCCTTGGGACAACCCACCCGGATTTTGTCAGACAAATTGAATTCCTTCCTCTCATTTGTGTCTCCGCCAGAGGCAGCGAAAATGAAGAGTATTGGACATATTGATCCTATTGACCTGAACAAGGTGTACGACTTTAGGTCCATTGACAAGAATACTGAAATCTTTGGTATCATCGGATATCCTCTGGAGTCAACGGATAGCCCGCTTATCCATAATTCCGGCTATAGAAACCATGGAATGAATGCTACCTACATTCCCATTCGGGCTGAGACGGTGGAGGAAGCACTGGAATTTGCAGAGGTGGTGGGAATCAAGGGCTTGTCTGTCACCGTTCCCCACAAGGAAAAGATATTGCCCCATCTGGCGGAACAGGCTCCCCAGGTGAAGGACATTGGTGCCTGCAATACCATCCTGCGGACGGAAGCTGGCTGGTGTGGTTACAATACTGATGCGGAAGGGGTCATGATTGCTTTGAAGGAATTCCTTGGGGTGGAGAATTTATCTCATTTGCGGGTGGCCATCATCGGTGCAGGTGGAGCTGCCAGGGGGGTGGCCTATGCCGTCCGCCAATTGAAGGGGCGAGCCTGTATTTTCAACCGCACCGTGGCAAAGGCGAAGCGGATTGCGGACCACTTCGGATTCAAGTGGGCCACCTTGGGCCCCGAGTCCCTCCATCAGCTGGATCGATATTCCGATATCATCATCCAGACCACCTCAAAGGGCATGGGGGCAAGTTTGCCTGCCACGGAGGAGAACGATCCCTTGTATTTCTATGATTTCAAGGGAACGGAGGCCCTCTACGACATTGTGTATCACCCAGTGGTGACTCCCATCATGCACCGGGCTTCCTTGGCTGGTTGTATTGTGGCAAATGGCTATTCCATGCTGCAATACCAGGCATATCGACAATTCAAATATTTTACAGGAGTTGATTACTGATGGCGGCATTATCTCTGGCTGAACAGAAGAAGTTGGTGGGGTCCTACGCTGTGGACAAGCTGATGGAGGCCGGTTTGATTTTTTCCGGCATGAAGATTGGATTGGGTACTGGCTCCACTGCCATGCCCGCCGTGGAGCGGTTGGCGTATCACCTGAAGGAGGGACGGCTGCAGGACATCAAGGCGGTGTCCACCAGCTTCCAGACTTCCATTGCCTGCGAGCGTCTGGGAATTCCGGTGTATTCCATGAATGCCGGAGTCATTGGCGGGCAGCTTGACCTGGCTATTGACGGTGCCGACGAAATCAGCCCGGAGAACCACCTCATCAAGGGAGGCGGTGCCGCCCTGCTTTTGGAAAAGATTGTGGCCTACAGCGCCCGCCAGTTTGTGGTGGTGGCGGACAGCTCCAAGGATGTGGCCCATCTGGGGACTGGATTCGCCCTGCCGGTGGAAATCATTGCCGAGGCACGCTGTGGCCTTGTGCGCCAGCTGGAGGCTCTGGGGGCCAGCTGTACCCTGCGGGAAGGGGTGCGCAAGGCCGGTCCTGTGGTGACGGACAACGGCAACCTGATTCTGGATCTGCTGTGGAAGGAGCCGGTGGATGCCGCCGCTTTGGAGGACCGGATAAAGTCCCTGGTGGGGGTGGTGGAGGTGGGATTCTTCACCAAGAACAAGCCCCGCTGCTACATTGCCCGCAGTGACGGCAGCGTTACGGTGCGTTAGTTGGTTATGGCTGCCTCTTCGGCTGTTGGAATCGGATTGGACTGGTGCTGGTGGCTTTCTTCCAGCTGCGCTGGTTCACGCTGGTTGCCAAAGAGGATGTCGTAGCCATTGTAGCCCATGGCGGTAATCATGCCGGAGATGACCTCCTGGGCACGCTTTTCTACCTCCTGCATAAAGCCGTATTCCACCAGCAATCGTTCTGCGTCGGCCTTCCGCTGCTGCACCTCATCCATCACTTCGGAGTTTTCTATCTTGCAGAAGCTGGAGGACTTCTCGTCGAATTTTTCCAGCTTGATGATTTCGTGGCCGGTGATGGCGGCCTGGGGCAGCTGCACTCGGATGGTTCGGGCGGTGTGGTCAGCGTCGAACTGGCAGTCCTCCAGATGCTGGATGCCGCCCTCAATTTTTCCCACGTACTTGTAGATGCCGTAGCTTTTGAACAGGCCGCCGGCCCTGCTTTTTTTCAGCATCACCACATCGGTGTAGATGGTGGAAAGGACTCCCAGGCGGGAACAGCCCACCATCTGCCGGAACACCACCGCATCCAGAGACCGCCGTTCATCCTTGGTTGCCAGAACTCTTCCCACGGCAGTGCCAGCCTTGGTGAGGGAGCGTTTGAGAATAAAATAGGCGATGATGATGCAGATGAGGGGAACCAGCGCTGAGACGATGGCGGCCACTGCCCCCCAGACACCAGTGGGCTTCCGGGGAAGCAGCATCAGGATGACTGGCACCGCCACGGCTGGTATCAGCAGTAAGAAGACTCTGCCCTTGGTGCTGCGGAAAAGTTTGTTGATGATGCTCATGGATGCCCCCTTTTGGTATGCTGCCGTTTCTCCGTGGCCCCTATTTCAGCAGACGGTTTAGCAGCTGATCCTTCTGCCGCCAGTTCTTGCTGACCTTCACCTGCAGGTCCAGGTCGATGCGGTAGGAGAAAATTCTACGCAGAGCCTTGATGGACTCCACCCGGATGGTCTTGATCATGGTGGCACCCTTGCCGATGACCATGCCCTTCTGGCTTTCTCGCTCCACACAGAGGAAGGCCCGCACCCACAGCTCCTTGCCGTTCTTGCGCCACTCCATGTCGGAGATGTCCACATAGATGGCGTGGGGCAGCTCGTCATGGAGGCGGTTTATGGCCTGCTCCCGGATGATTTCTGCAATGCGGAAGTCCACCTCCTGGTCGGTGTAGTATTCCTCTGGGTACAGCTGCTCTCCTTCAGGGGAAAGGCTGTAGAGGGCTTGGAGCACCTGGTTGATGTTGGTGTCCTTTTCGGCGGAAATGTCGATGACGCGGCTGGATTCCAGCTGGGGGAAGGTGGTGGCCAGGAAGGTGCGCGCCAAGGCCACTCTGGCGTCGGGGGAGTCTATCTTGTTGACAGCTACCACCGTCTTGCGGAGGTGGGGTGCCACCAGGGCGGCGGTGAGTTCCTCCTCCTTGCCAGGGGAGCGGGTGGAGTCGATGATGTAGAGGATGGCATCTGCACTGTCCAGCTGCTCGGCGGCGATTCCCTTGAGCCGCAGGTTCAGCTTCTTGTCGGAGTCGTGGTAGCCGGGAGTGTCCACAAAAACCAGCTGTCCTAAGGAGGTGTTGACGATTCCCCGCACCGCATTGCGTGTCGTTTGGGGAACGGGGGACACAATGGAGATTTTTTCTCCGCTGGCCGTGTTCAAAAAGGTGGACTTGCCCGCCGAGGGCCGCCCCACAATAGCAACCACCGCCGTCTTGGGTCCGATGGACGGCTCTATAGATGGAATCTCATCTTGCTGTTGGATCTTGTTTGCATCATTCACGGGTGCAGTATACCACAGGGAAATGAAATGGGAAAGGGGCGGGGATGGGGGAGGCCCTTGCAGGTTTGTGTTTCTTCATTTCTTCCGATATATGGAATATGAATCAGGAGCATTTTGATAGAGCCATGCCATTTTCTTCTTTTTCTTGTGCCATGGAGCAGTTGGGGCTTGCCAAGGTTGTTGCTGCTCGTCCCATGATTGGTGGGGACATCAATCACGCCTACAAGCTTGAGTTGGCTGACGGGGCTTCCATCTTTATGAAGGCAAACTCTCGTGGCAATGCCGATTTTTTTCGGGCAGAGGTGGCGGGATTGGAGGCCATCGCCTCCCTCAAGATTTTGTCGGTGCCAAGGATTCTTGCCTGGGGAGTGGATGAGGGAGGTGAGAATCCCCTCCGTGGCCCCTGCTCCTTTTTGCTGTTGGAATTTCTGCCGCCTACAGCCAAGGCTCCCAACTACTGGGAGGAGTTGGGCCGTAACCTCGCCCGTCTGCACCTGGCAGATTGCAGCTCCATCGTGGATGGGTTTGGTTTTCCTACGGACAATTACATCGGGGCCACGCCGCAACGGAACCGAGTGACTGCTTCTTGGGTGGAGTTCTTCCGGGAGTGCAGGCTGCGGCCTCAGTTCCAGATGGCGGTGGGCCACTTTACCCGGGGGCAGCTGGAGGTTGCGGAAAAGGTGATGGGTCGCCTGGAGGAATTCCTTCCTGAGCCGGAAAAGCCCTCTCTGCTCCATGGAGACCTGTGGGGTGGAAATGTCCATACCGGGGGAGACGGACAGGCCTGGCTCATCGATCCCGCCGCCTATTGCGGCCACTGGGAGGCTGACCTGGCCATGACCCGGCTTTTCGGGGGCTTTCCCCGCAAGTTCTATGAAAGCTACCATCAGGTGAACCCCATCCCTCCAGGCTTTTCCCGCCGCTTGGATCTGTACAACCTCTACCACCTGCTGAACCACTTGAACCTGTTCGGGTCACGTTATCTTGGACAGGTGCTGGACATGCTGGTGGCCTACAAATAAAGACGGGGAATCTCACCGCCTGGTGGGCCTCCCCGTTTTCGCATCGCTTCAAGGCAACAGTGACTTCAGTGCTGGAGTTAATGCAGCTTGAACTTTGCCAGCACCGTGTCCAGTCGTTGAATGGCGGCCCTGGCATGCTCCACCTGGTTTTCCACCGTCTGGTCCGTGGCATCGATTTCCCGAATGCTCTTGTCCATGCGGCTCATGCTGGCGGAGACACTGGTGGCGATGTTGTCAAAGTTGCTGGAAGAACGCTGCAGCTCTTCCATGTCGCTGTTGATTTCAGAAGAGGTCTGCTGGAGCTGGTAGCTGTTGTGGTTGATGTCCTGCAATGCCACCAGAACCTGCTTTGAGGCTTCCTGCTGCTCTGCCATGGCACAGGATACCTCCTGTACAATGGTGTTGGTGCTGGAAACCTTTTGGGTAATCTGGGAAAATTCCTGCTGGGATTTGGCGGAGGTGTCTACAACCTGCTGGATGATTTCGGAAATGTCCTTCAACTCGGCGGATATGGCCTTGGACTGGTCGGCCGCATCCTCCGCCAGCTTGCGGATTTCGTCGGCAACAACGGAAAAGCCCTTTCCTGCATCGCCGGCGTGGGCAGCCTCAATGGCGGCGTTCATGGCCAAAAGGTTTGTCTGGTCTGCAATCTGGGCAATCACCTCGTTGGCCTCCGCCAGGTGTTGTGACTGCCGGGCCATGTTGTCCACCTGCTGGGAAACCTCGTCCTGGCGGGTGCGTCCCGTTTCTGTGATGGAGATGAGCTGCTGGTATTCCCGGGTCATCTTCTGCATGGAGTTGGATACGGAGTTGATGTTCCCCACCATTTCCTCGATGGCGGAGGAGGACTCCAGAATTCCAGCGGTCTGCTGGTTGATGAGACTGTCCAACCCGCCGATTTTCTTTACGCTGTTCCCAATGATTTGAACCACGTGACGCAGGGCCGTATTCTGCTTGTCCACCTGGCTGTTGACGTTGGAGATGTCCACCGCAATGAGCTGGGTGGCACTGGTGGCGTCACGGCTGGAGGTGGTGAGGGTGTGGGTGATGTGGTCGATGGCGTTGCTGGAATTCTTCACGTCCATGAGGATGCTCTGCTGGGTGTCGATGAAGTTGTTCACGTAGCTGCAGAGCTGGCTCACCTCGTCCTTGCTCTTGACCTCTACACGGTAGGTGAGGTCAGCCTGTCCCTCGGCTCCCTGGAGTTTTTTGAAGGCGGTAATAGCCCGGTTGATGGGCAGCAGAATGTAGGTCTGGAGGATGATGATGGAGGTGATGCCTACCAGCCCTAAGACAAAGATGGTGGAGCCTACAGACAGCAGAAGTACCTTGGTGGCCACCCCATCGCCTAAGTTCATGCTGTTCAGCTGGCTGGAAAGGAAGATGGTCAGTG
>CAMGSV010000078.1 GCA_946061495.1 uncultured Spirochaetales bacterium
CGCTGGCCCGCGGTCCCCGCCCGGGCTGTGACGGAGAGATTGTGGCCAGAAAGGCAAAGGGACGGGGCAAGGAATTCTACGGCTGCACGCGGTATCCTGAGTGCGACTTCATCAGCCACTTCAAGCCCATCGACGTGTACTGCCCCAAATGCGGCCAATTCATGGTGGAGAAGTACGACAAGAAGAACGGCAGCTACAAGTCCTGCATCAATCCCGACTGCGACTATCTCCATCTGGGGGATGATGCCACCCCAGAAAAGGTGGGTGAGCCGGAAGCATGAGCCGCTGTCCTGCATGCCTGTCTGATGCAATCGAAGAGTTTCTCTCCTATCAGTCGGGAGTCCGTGGGCTTTCTGCCAATACGGTGACGGGGTATCGGAATGACTTGGCCAAGCTGGCCTCTCTGTTGGATGGCCAGCGTCCCCTGGATTCCATCACCCGGGACGACCTGCGGTACTGCATCGGAGAGCTGACGGTGGCCGGAGCGGCTGCCTCCAGCGTCAACAGGTTTGTGGCGGCTGTCCGATCCCTCTTTTCGTACTGTCGTCGCTTTGGGTACATCACGGTGAATCCGGCCCAGGAGCTGCATACGGTCAAGCAGCCCAGGTACCTGCCCAAGTTCATGACCATCTCCGAGGTGAACCAATTGTGTGCCGCCCCGGAAACAACTGCCCTCCTGTGGACTGCTCGGGACAAGGCCCTCTTCGAGGTGTTCTACTCCTCTGGCTGCCGTGTGTCGGAGATTGCAGGGCTGACTCTGGAGGACTTTTCCCCCGACTACACCTCCGCCCTGGTGCGGGGAAAGGGCGGCAAGGATCGGCGGGTTTTTCTTGCTCAGAATGCAGTGGCGGCACTGAAGGAGTATCTCCCGGAGCGGCAGGAGCGGCTGCTGCGTCACGGTGGCACGGTGAGGGGCAGTTGTTCCGCCCTGTTCTTGAACAATCACGGCGGCTCCCTCACCACCAGGGGCATACGCTACATCCTGTCCCGGTACTCTGGGGTGGAGGGCACCAACAATCCCGTTTCTCCCCACGCCTTCCGCCATACCTTTGCCACTGCCATGCTGGCAAATGGCGCCGATGTTCGTGTGGTGCAGGAGATGCTGGGACATTCCAGTATCTCCACCACCCAGCGGTACACCCACATTACTACCGCCCAACTGGTAAAGACATATAATCAGGCCCATCCCCACGGAAATTCACGTCAGGATGGGGATTCAGGAGAGTGATCGCATGAAGAAACCACAGATTCGCAGCACCACCGTCATTGCGGTGCGGAAGGATGGAAGGGTTGCCATGGCCGGCGATGGCCAGGTGACCATGGGAAATACCGTCATGAAGGGCAACGCCCGCAAGGTGCGCCGCCTGTACGATGGGAAGGTGCTCACGGGCTTTGCTGGAGCCACTGCCGATGCCTTCAACCTGTTTGACAAGTTCGAGGGCAAGATCAAGGAGTATGCTGGGGACCTGACTCGGGCGGCGGTGGAGCTGGCCAAGCAGTGGCGAACCGACAAGGCCCTCCGTCAGCTGGAAGCCCTGCTGCTGGTGGCGGACAAGGACAAGATTCTGCTGATTTCTGGCACCGGTGATGTCATCGAGCCGGAGAACGATGTGCTGGCCATCGGTTCCGGCGGAAACTATGCCTATGCCGCCGCCCTGGCCTACCTGGAGTCTTCCGATCTTTCCGCCAGGGAAATTGCCCAGCGGAGCCTGAAGATTGCCGGTGACATTTGCATCTATACAAACAACAACATTGTGGTGGAGGAGCTGCCGCTCCCGGAGGAGGAATAAGATGGACGTACTGGAGAAGAAGGAAGATGGGGCGGCCCTGACCCCCAAGGAGATTGTCTCTCGGCTGGACACCTACATCATCGGCCAGCAGCAGGCCAAGAAGGCGGTGGCCATCGCCCTGCGGAACCGCTATCGCCGCCTCCTTTTGCCGGAGGATATTCGTGACGAGGTGGCGCCTAAGAACATTCTGATGATTGGCCCCACCGGTGTGGGAAAGACCGAGATTGCCCGTCGTCTCGCCAAGCTCTGCAAGGCTCCCTTCCTGAAGGTGGAGGCCACCAAATACACCGAAGTGGGCTACGTAGGCCGTGACGTGGAGTCCATGGTTCGTGACTTGATGGCAGTGGGCTACAACATGGTGAAGGCTGAGATGCAGGAGACCATGCGTCAGCAGGCCGAGGGCAGGGTGGAAGAGGATTTGTTGGATCTGCTGCTGCCGGGAAGCCGTCCTGAGAAGACCCCTGACGCACCATCTGGCGGATTCCTGCCCATCTCCATCTTCGGAACGCCAGCCACCGCCGAGTCAAAGCCCCAGGAGTCTGCCGGTTCCGCCGCTGAGACCGCTGCCGATGCCCAGCAGCTTTCCAGCACCAGGGAGAAATTCCGTGCCATGCTGCGGGAGGGGAAGCTGGAGGATCGTGAGGTGGATGTCACCGTGAAGAAGCAGAACAACATGCCCACCATGGAGATCTTCGCTGGAGGCAACATGGAGGACCTGGAGGCAGGAATGAGGCAGATTACCTCCATGTTCAGCGGAAACCGCACCAAGAAGAAGACGGTCACCATCCAGGAGGCCCGCCGCATCCTCACCGAGGACCAGCTGGACCGCATGATTGATCCTGACAAGGTTTCCGACGAGGCTCGCCAACGGGTGGAGCAGTCCGGCATCATCTTCATCGACGAGATTGACAAGATTGCCGTGAAGGGGGAGCGTGGTGGCCAGGACGTGTCCCGGGAGGGAGTCCAGCGTGACATCCTTCCTATTGTGGAGGGCTCCAAGGTGAACACCAAGTACGGCGTGGTGGACACCACCCACATCCTGTTCATCGCTGCCGGTGCCTTCAACCTGGCCTCTCCCTCGGACCTGATTCCTGAGCTCCAGGGACGGTTCCCCCTGCGGGTGGAGCTTGACTCCCTTCATGCCAAGGATTTTCGCCGCATCCTGCTGGAGCCCAAGAATGCCCTCACCAAGCAGTACGCCGCTCTGCTGGCCACGGAGAAGGTCACGGTGGTCTTTGCGGATGAGGCCATCGACCGCATGAGCTTCCTGGCTGCCGACGTGAACTCCCGTTCCGAGAACATCGGCGCACGGCGGCTCCACACCATCATGGAGACATTGCTGGAGGAGCTTTCCTTCGAGGCGGACGAGCATGCTGGGGAGACCATTACCATCACCAGCGACTATGTTGACGAAAGATTGAAGAATATTGTGGAAAATCAGGACTTGTCCCGCTATATTTTGTAGCTTTTGCTAAACATACCGGTTGCCGTTGCCGAAGATGTAGTATAGATATAGTAAACTCTTGCGATTTTACTAGGTTTGGAGGTTAATGGAATGAGTTCCTTTTCACGTTCAGTAGACTTGCTGCACCGGGCTATGGATGCCAGCACCCTGCGCTACCAGGTTTCCGCCAACAATCTGGCCAATGCGGAGGTTCCCAACTTCAAGCGGACATCCGTCACCTTTGAGAGCCAGCTGAAGCGGGCCATTGAGTCTGAGGAGAATGCAAAGGATTCCTTCCAGATGACCACCACCGACCCACGGCACATCCCTTCAGAGGGCTTCATAAACTATCAGGATGTGGAGCCACGCCGTGTCACAGACTACCTCACTACATCCAAGGCCAACGGCAACAACGTGGATGCGGAGCAGGAAGCCATGGATATCTTGAAGACCCAGCTGAACTACCAGCTTTTGACCCAGATGCAGGCCTTTGAGTTTTCCCAAGTAAAAATCGCCATGCAGAAATAAGGATTGAGGAGTAGAGGATGGGACTTTTTACCAGCATAAATATTGCGGCCACCGGCATGAGCGTTGAGCGGCTTCGCACCGATGTCATTGCCAACAACATCGCCAACGCTTCCACCACCCGTACCCCGGAGGGCGGAAAATTCCAGCGCCAGACTGTGGTGCTCCAAACCTTGGGTCAGGAGAATCTCTTCCGCAACCCCTACGTTCCCAACGATTTGGATGAAGGGCCGGGTCTCGGTGTGAAGGTGAGCCGCATTGTGTCGGACACCAGCGAGGGCCGCATGGTCTACGATCCCAGCCATCCTGACGCCATCAAGTCCGGCCCCAATGCCGGTTACGTGGAATATCCCAACGTCAATGTGGTGAACGAGATGGTTGATCTAATCTCCGCATCACGAGCCTACGAGGCGAACTCCTCGGTAATCCAGGGCTCCAAGGAGATGTTCAATAGTGCCCTGCAAATTGCTAAGTAAGGCGTCGTGCCCTGTAGGTAAATCCGTGCACAGTACGGTGTGTGTAAAAATGTAGTTTTGGAGGTAGAGGATGATAGGTAACTTGGAATTGACACGGACCCATGCAGCTCACATCGGTTCTTCACCGCTGGTTTCTTCCCGTGGTGTGGGAATGGGCCAACAGAGGGGCTTGCTGGAAGAGGCCAAATCCTTTGACAGCTTCCTTGCGGAGGCGGTTGACTATGTGAACGGCAAGCAGATGGCTTCCGCCAACAATGTTGAGCAACTGATAGTTGATCCTGACTCAATTGATATCCATGATGTGACCACTGCCATGGCGGAGGCGAATATGTCCTTGAGCCTTGCCCAGACGGTCATCAGCCGTATGGTCAGCAGCTGGAACGAGATTACCACCACACGGTAACGTTTGTTGGCGTACATGGTGGTGCAGAAACAACATTGTCACCATGTATTTTTTCCGTTATATTGTTTGAAATTGTTTTGGTTCGTTCGTTGGGAGGGGATGGTTCTCTCCTATGGGAGGCATAGATGAACGAAAAGCTTAAGAAGCTTCTTGAATCAGCGAAGGGGCTGTGGACCAAGTGGTCCATGGTTCAAAAGATTATACTCTTGGGAATTGTTGCAGTCGTTGTCGTGGTGCTCATCTTTGTGATGCGGTTTTCTGCATCGCCGACGACGGTTCCCCTGTTTAATGTACCGATTACAGATACCGTGGTGCGGGACAACATCCTCTTCCGTTTGTCGGAGGAGAACGTGGAGGCCGATGTCAGCCCCAGTGGAATCATCTCTGTGTCAGACCAGGCCACGGCCCGCCGTATGCGTAGTCTCCTGCTTCGGGAGGACTTGGTTCCCAGTAACGTGGATCCCTGGGCCCTCTTTGACGTGGAGCGGTGGACTGCCACCGACTTTGAGCGTAATGTAAACCTCCAGCGTTCTATCACCCAGATGGTAACCCAGCACATCGAGGCTTTGGATGACGTGGATGATGCCAATGTCACCCTCACCATTCCCGAGAAGGCGCTCTTTGCCTCCCAGCAGGAGCCTACCACAGCCAGCGTTATCATCACCCCCAAGCCTGGTAGCGACATTACCACTAATAAGAAGAAGATTCTCGGTATTCAGAAGCTTTTGATGAAGGCAGTTACCGGCCTTACGGCGGAGAATATCGCCATTTCCGATCCCTCAGGTCTTATCATCAATGATTTTGAGGGGATGGAGGCCAGCGAGCGGGTTGACATTGTGGCCAAGGAGCAGAAGTGGGTCCGTGAGCAGGAGATGTATTACCGTGCCCGTGTCCTCCAGTCTCTTCAGGCCATCTTCGGCTCCGACCGTGTCCGTGACCTGAACGTGAAGATTGACATGGATATGTCCAAGGACATCCAGTCTGGTACCGAGTATTCTCCTATTGAAATCAAGGCCGACAATCCGGACACACCCTACGATGACTCCGAGTATCGTGACTATCTGCCCATTTCCTCCGAGACGGTCACCAAGCGGTGGACGGGAACAGCCCTCACCCCGGAGGGACCTGCCGGAACCGAGGGGCATAATCCTCCCGTTTATTCTGATATGTCCAATCTCTACGGTACCTCCGAGGAGACTGGCGTCAAGCAGAACAACGTCATCAACACCATGGAGTACCACAAGGAGCGCAGTCCTACCATCGACCGCATCACTGTTTCTGTGAACATCGATGGTACCTGGAAGAAGATGTATGACGAGAAGGGAAAGGTCATCGTCTCTCCCAGCGGTGAGATTGAGCGTGAGTATATTCCTGTGGAGGCTACTGACCTGTCTGCCGCCACCATGCTGGTGCAGGATGCCATCGGCTTTGACCGTGCTCGTGGTGACTCGGTGACAGTGCAGAATATCCGCTACGACCGTACCGAGCAGTTTCAGGAAGAGAGCCTTGCCTACATGCGGTCACGGCAGCAGAAGACGACGGTCCTCATTTCCATTGCAGGTGTTGCCGCCATCTTGATTGCCTTTATGGTGATTCGGCTCATCAGTCGTTCCATCGAGCGTCGCCGCCGTCTGAAGCAGGAGGAACTGCTGCGCCAGAGTCAGTTGGAGCGTGAGAAGACCATCTGGGAGGCGGAACAGGCCGGTATGGAAGTCACCATGTCCGTTGAGGAGCGACGTCGTGCCGAGCTGCAGGAAAATGCCGTTTCCATGGCTAAGGAACATCCTGAGGATGTGGCCATGCTGATTAGAACGTGGTTAATGGAGGAGTAGGATGTCAGAACAGAATGCAACGAAGTCAAAGTCTTCTGGCAGCAAGAAGGCCAAGGACTTTAAGAACTTGAACGGCCGTCAGAAGGCGGCTATCTTCCTGGTGTCACTGGGATCCGAGGTTTCCTCCGACATCTTCAAGCATCTGCGTGAGGATGAGATCGAGACACTGACCTTTGAGATTGCCCGCCTGGACAATATTGATTCCGAGCTGAAGGATGCGGTTCTGGAGGAATTCCAGGATCTGATGGCCGCCCAGAACTTCATCACCACTGGTGGTATTGACTATGCCCGTGAGTTGCTGGAGAAGTCCCTGGGAAGCCAGAAGGCCATCGACATCATCAATCGCCTCACCAGCTCCCTGCAGGTTCGTCCCTTCGACTTCATTCGTCGCACCGACCCTGCCCACCTGCTGAACTTTATCCAGCAGGAGTATCCCCAGACCATCGCCTTGATTCTGGCCTACTTGGAGCCCAACAAGGCGTCGGTCATTCTGCAGAACCTGCCTGAGGATATTCAGAGTGAGGTTGCAAAGCGTATCGCCACCATGGACCGAACCTCCCCTGACGTTCTCCGTGAGGTTGAGCGTGTTCTTGAGAAGAAGCTGTCCACCCTGTCCAGCGAGGACTACACTGCCGCCGGTGGTGTTGAGAGCATCGTAGAAATCTTGAACCTGGTAGACCGCTCCTCCGAGAAGTCCATCATCGAGTCCCTGGAAGAGGAAGATCCAGACTTGGCGGAAGAGATCAAGAAGCGCATGTTCGTGTTCGAGGACATCGTTATGCTGGACGACCGTGCTATCCAGAAGGTTATGCGGGAAGTGGATGCCCAGGAGCTGGCCAAGGCCCTCAAGTCTGTGGATACAGAGGTTCAGGACAAGATTTTCCGCAACATGTCAAAGCGTGCCGCCAGCATGCTGAAGGAAGACATGGAGTTCATGGGTCCGGTACGATTGAAGGACGTGGAAGAAGCCCAGCAGAAGATTGTGTCCACAATCAGGCGGCTTGAAGATTCTGGTGAGATTGTTATTGCCCGCTCCGGCGAGGATGAATTGGTGGTATAAGGTATGGCAAAGACTGTTTTTCGGCCTCATGAAATCAAGACCATTGACGAGAAGGTCATGTTCAAGCTGCCCCACAGCTTTGAGCCGGAGGTGGAGGAGGTTCCTGAGATTGAGGAGCCTGTCTACGAGGGCCCCACTGCGGAGGACCTTCGTCGTGAGGCGGAGGAATTTAAGGTGCAGTGGGAGGCTGAGAAACAGCAGATGCTGCAGCAAGCCCAGGCCTCAGCAGATGAGATTGTGGCACGGGCGGAGAAGTCTGCCTTTGAGGAGGTCAAGCGGCAGAGCGACCAGGCTCAAGTCATCAAGACCACTGCCGAGCAGGATGCCGCAGAGATTCTTCGGAAGGCAAATGAGGAGGCCGAGGCCATCATCGCTGAGGCCCAGGCCCAGAAGCAGCGGATAACTGACGATGCCTACAAGGCTGGCTTTGATGAGGGCCAGGAGAAGGGATTTGCCGAGGGCAACATGGAGGCCCAGCGGCTCATCGACCGGCTTCACGTGATTCTTGACCGTGTCATGGACAAGCGGCAGGAGATTCTGGAGGGAACGGAGCAGCAGATTGTGGAGCTGGTTCTTCTGATGACCCGCAAGGTGGTGAAGATTATCTCCGAGAACCAGCGGAACGTGGTGATGTCCAATGTGCTGCAGGCTCTGCGGAAGGTTCGTGGTCGTGGTGATGTGACTGTTCGGGTAAACCTGGCTGATGTAAAGCTCACCACCGAGCATACAAAGGAATTCATGGCTGCTGTGGAGAATATCAAGAATATTACCATCGCGGAGGATTCATCCATCGACCGTGGTGGCTGTATCGTGGAGACTGACTTTGGTGCCATCGATGCTCGTATTTCCAGCCAGCTGGCGGAGCTTGAGCAAAAGATTCTGGAGATTTCTCCCATCAAGACTGTGGCGAAGACCTCAGGACTTGATTCATAATCATGATGACATGAGGCTGTAATGGGCTCTTTTTTTGACAAATATATCGACAGTATCCGTGGGACAGAGACAATCCTGTATACAGGCAAGGTGACTGCTGTCCGTGGAATGCTGATAGAAGGTTCTGGCCCTCGGTCCGTAATCGGTGAGATGTGTACCATCAAGCTGATGCGTGGCGGAGGGTCTGTTCTTGCGGAAGTGGTTGGTCTTGATGACACGACCGTCCGACTGATGGCCTATGGTGAGACCAAGGGAATCGAGGTGGGCTGCGAGATTGTGGCCTCTGGCCATGTGCTGCAGGTGGCGGTGGGTCCTGAGCTGCTGGGGCGTGTCATCGATGCCACCGGCAAAGCCTACGACGACAAGGGCGAGGTGGTCACCAGCACCTATTATCCTGCCCTGGCAAGTCCTCCCTCGCCACTGGATCGAAAGCCAGTTTCTGAACGGATTATCACCGGTGTCCGGGCTATCGACTCCCTTTTGGCGGTGGCCAAGGGACAGCGTCTTGGAATATTTGCCGGTTCTGGTGTGGGAAAGTCCACCCTGCTGAGTATGATTGCCCGCAACACCAATGCCGACGTGAACGTCATCGCCCTGGTGGGTGAGCGTGGACGTGAGGTGCTGGACTTCATCCACCGAGACTTGGGGGAGGAGGGGCTGAAGCGTTCGGTTCTGGTGGTTTCCACCTCGGACCAAAGCTCCATTGCCCGATTGCGGGCGGCCTACACTGCCACCGCCGTTGCTGAGTATTTCCGTGACCAAGGCAAGGACGTGATGCTGATGTTCGACTCAGTGACTCGATTTGCCCATGCCCAGCGTGAGATTGGACTGGCTGCCGGAGAGCCGCCTGCCCAACGAGGATATCCTCCCAGCGTGTTCGACATGCTGCCCAAGCTGTTGGAGCGCAGTGGTACCAGCCAGAAGGGTTCCATCACCGGCTTCTACACCGTGCTGGTGGACGGTGACGACATGGATGAGCCCATCACCGACAAGGTTCGCGGTACCTTGGACGGCCACATTGTTTTGAGCCGCAAGCTGGCCCATCGTGCCCATTTTCCTGCCATCGACATCCTTGCCAGCATCAGTCGTCTTGCAAAGCGTGTTTCCGGTCCAAAGACCCAGGAGGCGGTGTTATCCATGCGGCGGAAGCTGGCCCTCTATACAGAAAATGAGGACATGATCACAGCGGGAGCCTATCAGAAGGGATCTTCTCCTGCCATCGATGATGCCATCAACAGTCATCAAGCCATTGAGGACTTCCTGATTCAAGAGGAATTCGCTCCCTCAACACTGGAGGCAACTCTCACTAGCCTTGGAAAGATTACTGGTGTAGAGATTCCGCCTGAGGAATACGGCAAGGAAGCGGTGGAGGTTGGATATCGTTCTGAGACTGATGAGCCGATTCCCTCTGTCAAGGATATGAAGGACTAGGATCCATGAAGCGATTTTCCTTTTCCCTGCAGAAGATTCTTGATATTCGAGAATTTGCCGAACGGCAGGCCCAGATTGAGTTGGGGCGGGCGGTGGCGGAGGTGAACCGCATCAATAGCGACTTGGAAGCAGTGGCCCAGGAAAAAATCCGGATGATTCATCAGAAGCCGCAGGAGATGACACTGAACGACTTTGTGGTTCGGGAAAACTACATGAAGCGGCTGGAACTTACCAAGGAACGGCTGCTGGAAGACTTGGCCGCCGCCCAGCTGGTGGTGGACGAGAAGCGGGAGATCTTTGCGGAGGCATTGAAGCAGCGGAAGATTCTCTCCAACCTGCGGGACAAACAGTATGCCCAGTACAAGAAGGATGCCCTGGTGGCGGAGGACAATGCCGTGGACGACATGGTTACTGCCCGCCATGGTCGTGCCATCTAGAGTTTTTCGGATACATCTGCCGCTTCACAGAAAATGATCGGGCCGCAAGTGAAGTGCACCCCAATTATTGGACACTTTAGCTAGGCTGATTTTAAGGACTGAT
>CAMGSV010000079.1 GCA_946061495.1 uncultured Spirochaetales bacterium
TGTGGGGGAGATTGTGAAGAAGATGAAGGAGCTGGAGCACGCTGGCTACCAGTTCGAGGGGGCGGAGGGCAGCTTTGAGCTTCTGGTCCGCAAGAGCATCGGCAAGTACCAGCCCTTCTTCCGGCTCCACTACTACAAGACCATTGGGGAGAAGCCTCCGCTGGACGAGACCCTGTGCTCCTTTGCCCAGCTGAAGATTGAGGTGGACGGCCAGATTGAGATTACGGCGGGGGAGGGGGATGGTCCCGTGCACGCCCTGGACACTGCTCTCCGCAAGGCCTTGGAGCGGTTCTACCCCGCCGTTTCCCATATTCGCCTGACGGACTACAAGGTTCGTGTGCTGGACTCCAAGTCCACCACCGCCTCCAAGGTTCGGGTCCTCATTGAAAGTTCCGACGGCATGGACACCTGGTCCACCGTGGGGGTCTCCTCCGACATTCTGGAGGCTTCCTGGCTGGCTCTGGTGGATTCCTTCGAGTACAAGCTCATCAAGGATCTGGAGCGCCGGTTCAAGAGCTTTTTGTAGCGGCGGTGTTCGGTGCCGCTGTCTGATGGCGGTGTCTGGCCAAAATCTTTTGGGAAAAGGACGTGTTTGGGGATTATTGGCTTGACAGCAAGCCGCTGTTATGATAAAGTACTTGAGTTATCACACAGTGATGCAACGGGCAATAGCGCAGTTGGTTAGCGTGCAAGTCTGGGGGACTTGAGGTCCCGGATTCGAATTCCGGTTGCCCGACTTAGGGATACATCAAGATCATTGATGTATCCCTTTTTTTTTACTTTACAGCTTTTAACTTTAGTGTATAATAATGTGGAGAGTGTTTAAAAAATTGTGATTATATATCAATTTGGATGGCAGCCTTGTTTTGTGTGCGCAAAACGGTTTAGTATATAAAAGTCTCTGGAGGTATGTCTCAGTGAAGGAAAATCTGAGCAAGGATCATATATTTAAATTCTATCTAGAAACACTTTCTTTCTTGCATAAAAGTTTTGACGAATATTTTTATCTCTTGGATTTCGAAACGGATCGCATCTATTTTGTTGGCGATATCAATAAGAAATATAATGTTATGCTTGAGAGCGATGAATACTGCACTATAGAGGAATGGTGCAATATCGTGTATCCTCGGGACGTGGTGCGGTTGTCTGAGGATTTGGACCAAGTTCGTCGTGGTAAAAAAAGTGTGCATAATCTGGAGTATCGTGTTCTGGATAAACGGGGTGAGGTGGTCTGGATTAGTTGCTCTGGCAAGGTGTTGCAGGATCAGGAACGACATGTTTCGTGGATGCTGGGCCGTGTCTCCGACTCCTCTTGGACAGCAAGGGTTGACGAACTTACTGGCACCCTCCTTTTTGAGGGGTTGAAGGCTGAGACCGACAAGATTCTGGAGGAGAATCTTGTGGGATTCTTCCTTGTCATTGGCGTTGATGACCTCAAGAAAATCAACATGAAGAATGGACGGGACTTCGGTGACGAGGTTTTATGTCGTGTTGCCTCTGCTTTTGAGGATCAGACGGGAGGCATGCATAACATCTATCGAATCAATGGCGATTGCTTTGCCGTAAACCTCCCCAACTACAGTCGAGAGCAGGTGCAGCAGATTTTTGAGGGTGTGCAGGAACGACTGGAAGGGCATTGTACCGTTTCTGGAGGATGTGTCCCTTATCGGGAGTATCATATCCCAGACAGTGGCAGTCTCTGCCAATATGCCGAGCGAACGCTGGAGCTGGGCAAGGTTCAGGGCAAGAATATGCTGAAGTTCTTTTCCACGGAAGATTATGAGAAGGAACTGGAGAGTCTAGAGCTGCGGGAAGAGTTGATGAATGCGGTGAAGGACGGTTTCACGGGGTTTTCCGTTTGTTACCAGCCCCAGATGCATCCCGTTGACTTCTCCCTTTTTGGGGCTGAGGCCTTGTTGCGGTTCACCTCTCCCACTCGGGGGGGCGTGTCTCCCATGGAGTTCATTCCCATCCTGGAGCAGTCCGGTCTCATCTGTTCTGTGGGCCTGTGGGTTCTAGAGCAGGCGCTTCATCAGTGCAAGGTGTGGCGCAAGTACCTTTCCGACTTCCACATCAGCGTGAATGTGTCGTATACCCAGCTTCAGGACAGAGACTTGGCAAACCAGTTCCTGTGGGTGCTGAAAAAGAGCGGTCTACCGGGGGATGCCCTCACTCTTGAGGTGACGGAGAGTATGGAGCTTCATGACTATCCTGAGCTGAACAGCCTTTTTGCACAGCTGAAGATGGTTGGAGTGGAGATTTCTGTTGACGACTTTGGCACCGGGTATTCCAGCCTCAGGCGCTTGAAGGAGCTAGAGATTGACGAAATAAAGATTGATCGCTGCTTTGTGACGGATCTCCAGAACAGTGCCTATAATTTCCGTCTGCTGAGCAATATGCTGGAGTGGGCTACCAAGAGTGGTATTCGTGTCTGTTGCGAGGGTGTGGAGACGGCGGAGGAACTGGCGGCTCTAGATCAGTTGCGTCCCAAACTATTGCAGGGCTATCTTTTTTCTCGCCCTTGTAATCCGCAGGAATTTGAGAGTCTCTATTTTGAGTGTCAAAGTGTCTTCTACAAGGATCGGTTGGAGCGTGAGCGTCTCCTGCGGGAGCGTTCCGTTGGGTATACCGGTTTTACTGCCCGAGAGTGGTCCGATGGAGAGAAGTTCAAGGCGGTGCTGGAGGCTCAGAGTGATGTCATCTACGTCAGCGATTTGAATAGCTATGAGCTGTACTATTTGAATCCTGCGGGTCAGAAGGTGCTGGGCATCTCCAGCTACCGGGGGCAGAAGTGCTATCAGGTGCTGCAGGGCAGGAACAGTCCCTGTCCCTACTGCACCAACTCCCGGCTTTCTGAGGATGAATTCTATATTTGGGAGCGCCGCAATGAGTTGAGCAACGCCCATTTCATGCTGAAGGACAAGATTATCCCTTGGGAAAACAAGAAGGCTCGCATGGAGATTGCGGTGAACATCTCTGACCAGGCTAATCTTTCCCGGATGGTGGAGGAAAAGCTGGACTTTGCGGAGAACATCGTTGCCTGCTCAAAGATTCTCTCCAGCAATCTTGGGGTTGACGAGGTGGCCTTGAACATGCTGGCCCTCATCGGTTCCTTCTACAAAGCAGCCCGGGCTTTTGTCTTTGAGCCTGATACGGACAATCATTCCACTTGGACCAACACCTATGAGTGGTGCAGTGTGAACATTGTCTCCCAGAAGAATATGTACCAGGCGCTGCCGGCCTACCACATTGCCAACTGGCTGGAGGTGTTCCAGCAGGACCGTTCCGTCATCATCTTGAATTTTAAGGACGTGAAGGACAAATATCCCACCGAGTATGCCCTGATGGGCACCACCGACATTGTCCGCACCATTCTGGTGCCGGTGATGGAGAGCGGGCGCCTGCTGTGCTTTGTGGGTGTGGACAACCCCTGCCACTGCATCCAGGACGACTCCCAGATTCGGGTGTTGTCCTCGTTCTTGGTGAACCGGATACGGCAGGATCGCAATGAGGCCCGGCTCCAGAACCTGCTGGACTTTGAGTACAGCAATATCCTGAGCCTCATCAACCTGGGCTTGTGGGTGATTCACTTGGACAGGAAGACGGGGCGTGGGGAGATGCTGGTGGACGACACCTTGCGCCGCATCATGGGTATGCAGATGGTGCTGACACCGGAGGAGACCTACAAGTTCTGGTTCAGCAGGATAAACCCGGACTACCGCAGCTACGTGGAGCAGGGGGTGCAGACCATGCTGGAGAAGGGCGCTGTGGTGCAGCTGGAGTACACCTGGGCCCATCCCATCCGAGGGGAGCTGACGGTGGTCTGCACCGGCTTGCGGCGGGAGATTTCGGGCGAAAAGGTGACCTTTGCCGGCTACCACCGGAATCTCCACGATGTGGAGCGGCCCAAAATCCTGGACAAATAGCTTCGGATGGAACAGGCTGGAGGTGACTCCGGCCTGTTTTTTATTTTGGCCGGGTCAAGTCCTTGAGGAAGCTCATCATGTACTCCGACTGGTAGGGGGTCAGGCGGTGGAAGTGGGTGAGAATCTCCTGGTCGAGGAGGACTGTGTTCCGCACCTGCGGGCTGAAGAACTCCGCTGGGGTGACTTGCAGGTACTCGCAGATTTTCAGGAAGCCTGGGATGGTGGTGGAATTTTTCCCCGTCTCGATTTTGTTTATGTAGGTTTCGTTTTGCCCTAGGGCAAGGCTCATTTCCCGGGCGGAAATCTTTCGCTCGTTCCGCAATAACCTGAGCCTGTCCCGAAAGAAATCCTCTGTAACAACGCTATACTCTTCCATTTTTACAGCATTATACGCCATACTTTTCTTGACAAATTGCCTGTTACTCTCTATATTGACAATGATAATGCTTATGAAGCAATATTATCAAATAAAACTGCATGACAGGCACTGGCTTGGTCTGCGGAAAATTAATTTGGAGGAATGGATATGGGATTTTTAAGTTCAATGTTGGGTGGAGTGGTAGGTGATCAGCTTCTTCCGTATTTAAAAGCGGGAATGAATATGAGTGCATCTGCTTTGGAACGGAAGATTGAAGGTGAGGAACGGCTTCTCTTTCGTGCAGCATACCTGTTGGCCATGATACACAAATCCAAATACAAAGCCAAGGAAATTTATGAGTCCAACAAAAATCAGTATGACAATGCCTTTGGCCAAATGTATAGTCATAGACAATTTAAGACGGCAATAGATGAGTTCCATAGACGGTTGCCAGGATACTGAAATTGATTGTTTCATTGGTGTAAAACCTTGCGTATGCTTGTTTTGCACCAATGAACAAGTGCGGAGGATAGCATTCTTATGGTAAAGACCGTAAAACAAACGACTATAAGGGAAGAAAAAATTAGAATGTCTCCAAAGGAAGCCAGGGAGTGGGCTTTGTTGTGTAATGGGGTGGCAGAGGAGTCGAATACCTCGTTATATGAGGAGGTGAAACTTTCTGGTTTCACTCGATTTGGCAAGGATGAATTTGGAATCGATGATATTCAAAGCGAATAATTCTATTGTTAATGAAAAAAATTGCCGAGCATACATATAAAATGTGTATTCTATGTTAGAACGAGGGATTACGGAGGAAATCGACATGGGAAATGAGAAGAAGGTGAGTGAAGAGGAGCTGGTGGAAAAATACCAGCAGCACTTTGACAAGAATATGGCCATGAAGCTGTTGGTGAAGCTCAGGAAGGCAACCCGCAACAAGCCGAAGGTGATTGCCGGGACTGTGGGTGGAATTGTTACCTCACTGGGAAAACTGCTTTCCGCCCTGGACAACCCGGCGACCCCCACCCACATGAAGGCGCTCATCATCGGTGCAATCGGCTACATCCTGCTTCCATTGGACTTGATTCCCGACATTACCCCAGGCATTGGATATGCGGACGACTTGGCGAGTGTGGCGGGAGTAGTGGCTGCAATAGGCATCTACAGTGACTTTAGCCTTGAAAAATTGGACGCCTACATAGACCAATTGGAGGGCTAGAAATGAAGTGCCGGTATTGCGCAGAAAACCTGCGGGTGGTGAACGAGAAGCTGCTTTCCTCATACGGAGAGAAGTGCCTTGGAAATCCCGCTGGTTTTCATGTGGCTGTGTCTGACGGGGTTATCTGCGTGTACTGCGGAAATTCCGTGACTCCTCGGAATTTCAAGCCACATACCAAGTATGGCATCAACTGCAAGAATGCTCCCACTGGGATGCATTGCTTGCAGTAATCGGCGTCTCGTCTATTCCCCGCCCATCATGGCGATGCCCTGCTCCAGCTGCTGGGCCGAGATGGCTCCGGCGGCGTAGGCCACCAGGTTTCCCTGGGCGTTGATGAAGTAGGTGGTGGGGATGGCACTGACTCCGTAGGTGATGGCGGCCTCCTGCTCCGTGTCGAAGTAGACGGGGAAGGTGTAGCCCTGGCCTTTGATGAACTGCTCTGCGGTGGCCACCGTTTCCCGGCCGCCGTCGGTCATGTTCACCATCATGAACTGGATGGTGTCGCCGTGCTCCTTGTAGGCCGCCTCAAAGTCTGGCATCTCGGCCTTGCAGGGCGGGCACCAGCTGGCCCAGAAGTTCACGATGACGGGCTTTCCCACCAGATCATGGAGGGCCACCTGCTTGCCAGCGGTGTCCTGCACCGTGAAGTTGGGGGCCTGGAGCTCCGGGGATTCTGGCTTGGCGGCCCTGCTTTGGCTGTCGGTGCCGGTGGACACCTGCTGGCCTTGGGGCGCCTCACTGATGGTTCCCGGCTTCTGGGTGACGACCATGGTCTCCGGGGCGAAGGCGGGGGCCAGCTTTTCGTACAGTATGGCTGCCGCAGCCACCACCACCAGAATGGCTCCGGCTGTAATTGCTACCCGTGTCTGCTTTTTCATTGTTCATTCCTCCTTGTGAAATCTTTTTTCTAGCTCAATAGTGTCAAGAAGCGGCCCATGAGTCCACTCATCATCAGGATGCCCATCACCACCAGCAGGATGCCGCAGATTCTGTTGATGAGGGTGTAGTGCCGCTTGATGAGGTCGAAGGTGGACTTCAGGTTGTCCAGCAGCAGGGCGCTGGCCACAAAGGGGATGCCCAGTCCCGCCGAATAGCACAGCAGCATCAGGATGCCGGTGGTGGCCTGTCCCTGCTGGGAAGCCAGCATCAGGGCCGAGCCAAGGAAGGCTCCCACGCAGGGAGTCCAGCCGATGGAGAACACCATGCCGAACACTAGGGATGAGAGGAAGCCCAGCTCCCGTCCCGCCAGCGGATTGGAGCCGCCACGAAAGAGCTGGAGCTTCACCAGCCCAAGGAAATTCAGGCCGAAGAACACCACAATGGCACCGGTAATCAGATTCACCGCCGTCTGGTGGCGGCGCAGCAGTCCTCCCAGGGTTCCCGCCAGGGCTCCCATCAGCACAAAGACCAGGGTGAAGCCCAGTACAAATCCCAGTGCGTTCCGCAATGTCCTGGCGGTGGCTGCCCTGCTGTCCTCTCGGCTCTGGTTTCCGGCGAAGTAGGACAGGTAGATGGGCAGCATGGGCAGGAGGCAGGGGGAGATGAAGGTGATGATTCCCTCCAGAAAGGAGATGAAAAACTGCATGTGCTGGAACCTCTTCTAAACTGTTTACACCAAAAGTATAGGACAAATCATACTGGATTTCCGTAATTTGGTCACGTAGCTCATGAAAAAAAGGGACTGGATTGCTCCAGTCCCAGAGAATGGCTATGGTTTAGACTCAGTGCCTGATATTATGCGCTCTTGTTCAGGCACTTCGCCATGTCGGCCTCAACGGTGGTGGTGGGGCCAATGTTGAAGTTCTCCACCAGGAAATTCAGCACGTTGGGGGAGACGAAGGCAGGCAGGCTGGGGCCCAGCAGGATGTTCTTGATGCCCAGGTGCAGCAGGGTCAACAGGATGCAGGCAGCCTTCTGCTCGTACCAGGACAGCACCAGGGACAGGGGCAGCTCGTTCACGCCGCACTGGAACACCTCGGAGAGGGCCAGGGCCACCTTGATGGCGCCATAGGCATCGTTGCACTGGCCCATGTCCAGGATGCGGGGGATGCCGGCGATGGAGCCGATGTCAAGGTCGTTGAAGCGGAACTTGCCACAGGCCAGGGTCAGAATCATGGTGTCGGAGGGGGCCTGCTTTACGAAGTCGGTGAAGTAGTTGCGGCCGGGCTTGGCGCCGTCGCAGCCACCCACCAGGAAGAAGTGCTTGATGGCTCCGGCCTTCACGCCCTCCACCACCTTGTCGGCCACGGAGAGAACGGTTCCATGGCCAAATCCAGTCATCACCTTGGTGCCGCCGTTGATGCCGGTGAAGGTGGTGTCCTCCTTGTAGCCACCCAGCTCCAGCGCCTTGTTGATGACGGGGGTGAAGTCCTTGTCCTCGCCGATATGCACCAGACCGGGATAGGAGACAACCTCGGTGGTAAAGATGCGGTCATGGTAGCTGGGGCGGGTGGGCATGATGCAGTTGGTGGTGAACAGCACGGGAGCGGGGATGTTGTCGAACTCCTTCTGCTGGTTCTGCCAGGCGGTGCCGAAGTTGCCCTTCAGGTGGGGATACTTCTTCAGCTCAGGGTAGCCGTGGCCGGGGAGCATTTCGCCGTGGGTGTAGACGTTGACACCCTTGCCCTCGGTCTGCTCCAGGAGCTTCTTCAGGTCGTAGAGGTCGTGGCCGCTGATGACGATGAAGGGACCCTTCTCCACGGTGAGGCTCACCTCGGTGGGGACGGGGGTGCCGTAGGTCTCGCAGTTGGCCTTATCCAACAGCTCCATGCAGATGAAGTTGACCTCGCCCACCTTCATGCACATGGGCAGAAGATCCTCCATGGTGTTCTTGTCGGCCATGGCCACCAATGCCTCGTAGAAGCACTGGGCCACCCGCTTGTCGGTGTAGCCCAGCACGGCGGCGTGGTAGCCGTAGGCTGCCATTCCGCGGAGGCCGAAGAGAATCAGGGACTTGAGGGAGCGGATGTCCTCGTTGTCGCCGTGCCACATGGTCTCCAGGTCATAGTCGGGAGCCGTGCCGCACTGGCAGCCGTCGGCCATGCGGAGGGTCTCGTCGTGAATCTTCTGGATCATGGCCTTCTCCGTCTCGGGGTTGAAGCTGACGTTGGTGACGGTGGTGAACAGTCCCTCCAGCATCAGCCAGTCAGTCTTTTCGGTGACGGCATCGGGCTTCTTGAGGGCAACCCGTGACAGGTTCACCAATGCTCCGGTAATCTTGTCCTGCAAGTTGGCGGACTCTTCCTTCTTTCCGCAAACTCCCACGCTTCCTGCACAGCTCTTTCCGCCGGCGGTCTGCTCGCACTGATAACAAAACATGTTATCCTCCTTGTGTTGGTTGTGTTTGGACTCCCTAGGGGAGCCTGGTATGGTGTGTTGCTACTCTACAATTCTTCCGTCGGTGGAGATGGTCACCACCTGCCAGGGAATGAATTTTCCGCTGGCCTGCAGCGCCCGCTTTGCGGCGTGCTCGATGCCACCGCAGCAGGGAACCTCCATGCGCACCACCGTCATGCTCTTGATGTTGTTGTTGGCGATGATGGCGGTGAGCTTTTCGGTGTAGTCCACATCGTCCAGCTTGGGGCAGCCCACCAGGGTGATTCTGTTGCGGATGAATTCCTGGTGGAAGTTGCCGTAGGCGAAGGCGCAGCAGTCGGCGGCAATCAGCAGGTTTGCCCCGTCAAAGTAGGGGGCGTTCACCGGCACCAGCTTGATCTGCACCGGCCACTGTCGCAGCTGGCTCTGGGGAATCTGGGACATCTGGTTGGCAGCCGCTGTATCCTGGCTGGACCGCTGGATTGTCTTTGACTTGGAGCCAGGGCAGCTGCAGGCGTGGCCGCCCCCCTGGACGGGCCCTGCAATGGTGAGCGTGGCTGCCTGGGTGCGGGCTTCCTCTGCCTGCTGTATGTTGGCCATGACGGCGGCCTCATCGTAGGGCAGGGCTTCCCGCTCCTCGAAGGTGATGGCGCCGGTGGGGCAGGCAGGAAGGCAGTTGCCCAGTCCGTCGCAGTAGTCGTCACGGATGAGCTTTGCCTTGCCCTCCACCATGGCGATGGCTCCCTCGTGGCAGGCGGTGACGCAAATCCCGCAGCCCGTGCATTTTTCTTCATCTATCTTGATAATTTGTCTGATCATAGCGTGTTCTCCTGATGGTTTTTTGTGGGAAAACATTCCCCTGCTATGAGTATATGGTACACTAGCTGGAGAAGCAATTCCGTTGGAATTCCAACAAAATCAGAAAATATTTTGCACAATCAGTGGGAGAATATAGTGGAGGCTATGAATCAAAAAAATTGACTGTCCAGCATCCTCAATTCCACCGATATATAACTTGACATGGAAATTATCAAACGAACTGGAAATTCAGAAGCCTATGACGGCCAAAAGATAAAGAATGCCATTGCCAAGGCTTTTGGCAGTACTGGACGGGAGGTGACCCGCCAAACCTTGGACAATCTCCTTGTCCTTGTGGAGCAAAAGCTGGAGCATGAGGCCGTTAAATCAGTCGAGCGGATACAGGACTTGGTGGAGCAGAGCCTCATGGAGTCTGGATTCTTCGAGGAGGGCAAGCGGTACATTCTGTTCCGCCAGAAGCGCTACGAGTTCCGTGTGGCACGGAGGGAGCTCATCTCCCTCATCCACACCGACGGCGAGGGAGGGGACGGCGGACTGGAGAAGGTGCTGGCCTCCATCCAGAAGGCATACCAGGAGGATGTCTACGCCCTCCACATCCTCAAGGCGAAATTCATCTCCTTCTCCAAGGAGACCATGGGTCGCTCCGAGCAGCTTTCAGCCCTGGTGCGGGCAGCCTCGGAGCTAAGGGCTAGCGCGCCGCGATTGCAGACACTCGTGCTTTGCGATATAATACTCGGGG
>CAMGSV010000080.1 GCA_946061495.1 uncultured Spirochaetales bacterium
CCGCCCTGGCATCTGGTTCCGGAGGACAGGAAATTGCCCGCAATTGCATCGCCACGGGAGAAATCGTGCAGGTGGCAAAAAATTACGTGCAACCCTTCTACCAGAAGAAGTCCCAGCAGGCGGTGGCCTGGATCCATGAGTTCTTTGCCGGCGGGGATTTCTGGGTGCACCGCAGCGAGGGTGCCATCTTTTTATGGCTCTACCTGCGGGACTTGAAGATCACCACTTTGGAGCTCTACAAGAAGCTGAAGGAGCGGGGCGTGGTGACGGTGCCGGGAGAATACTTCTTCTTTGGGGTGGAGGATCCCGTCGCCCAGTGCCACGGCCATTATGACAAGTGCCTGCGGCTCAACTATTCCGGTCCGGAAGAGGAGGTGCGGGAAGGACTCCGTCTGCTGGCAGAAATCTACAAGGAAAATAGATAGGCGCTGTCGGTCTGTCTTGCAATGAAAATGCTCGATACATGGGGTTGCTGAAAGGTCTGCCTTTTGGTGACCCCAGATTTTATTCTTTTTTATGGAGGTTTTATTATGAAGAGAAATATTTTTGTTCGTGTTGTTGTGCTGTCCAGCATTCTGCTGCTGACAGTGACCACGGCCTTTGCTGGTGGAAAGCGTGAGGAGCCGGTGGCAGCGGAGGCTGCCTCTGGGGTGAGTCGGCAGGTGAATGTGGCCGCCCTGAATGGTCCCAGCGGCATCCCCATGGCCTATCTGTTTGAGAACAAGCCGGTGGTGGAGGGAGCTGCGTTCGACTTTCAGACTGCCGCTGGTGCCGATGTGCTGTTGCCCAAGCTGCTGAAGGGTGAGGTGGATGTGGGAATCCTTCCTCCCAATGTGGCGGCCAAGGTCTTTTCAAAGAACAATGGAGCCCTTCTGGTGGGTGCCGTGGTGGGGGAGGGAATGCTGAACCTCATCACCAAGGATGGCCAGGTGGATTCACTGGATGACCTGAGGGGAAAGAAGGTGAACGTGGCTGGTCAGGGTGCCACCCCAGAGTACCTGTTCCGCTACCTGCTGCAGGCCAATGGCATTGCGGTGGTTGCCGATGGTCTGGAGCCTGGTGTTGATTCCGTGGCCCTGGACTTCTCCATTCCTGCAGCAGAGATTGCTGCCGCCCTGTTGTCTGGAAGGATTCAGTATGCTGTGGTGCCAGAGCCCTTTGCCACGGTGGCCACCACAAAGGATGCTGCGGTCCGCCGGGCGGTGAACCTGCAGGATGCGTATCGGGCCGTAGCAGGAGATGCTTCTGCCAACTATCCCATGACGGTGGTGGTCATCCGCAAGGAGTTGGCAGCATCTTCCCCTGAGCTGGTACGTGGTTTTCTGGCCGCCTATCAGGAGGCAGTGGAGTGGACCTTGGCACATCCCACCGAGGCAGGTGCCTTGGTGGAGAAGCACACCCTGGGCTTGCAGGCACCCATTACCACCAAGGTGATTCCCAACGGTGCCTACGTGTTTGTTCCCGCTGTCCAGGCACAGCCCCAGCTGGAGGGGTTGCTGTCCATTTTCCTGGACTTTGCGCCGGAGTCCATTGGCGGCCAGCTTCCCGCCCAGGACTTCTACTTTGAGTGACAGCTGAATCATGATAGGAAGGCTTCTGCACCGACGCTGGGTGTCGCTGGTTCTGTCCGCAGTGGTGATGCTTGCCCTGTGGCAGGGACTGGCGGTAGCCATCGATTCGCCCCTGATACTGCCATTGCCACGGCAAACCCTGGAGGTGCTTGTGGAGAACCTGGGCCAGCTCCTGTTCTGGCAGCATGTCGGTGCCACCGCCTGCAGGAGCCTTGCAGCCTTTGTGCTCTCGGTGGCGGTGGGGAGCCTTTTGGGGGCAGCTGCCGGAACCAGCAGGAGCTTCCACAATATGCTGGAGCTGCCCCTGGCGGTGGTACGAGCCACACCTGTGGTGTCCTTTATCCTGCTGGCCCTGTTCTGGCTGGGCTCATCCTTTGTGCCGGTGTTTGTGGCGGTGCTCATGAGCCTTCCGGTGATGATTTCCTCTGTGGAGACGGGAATCATCAGCTGTGCCCAGCAGCTCCTTGACTGCTGCCGTTCCTATGGCTTTTCCCGCCGTCAGTTGATCCGCCATCTGTATATCCCTTCCTGCACATCATACTTTTTCTCAGGAGCCCTCTCCGCCTTTGGCCTCAGCTGGAAGGTGGTGGCGGCTGGAGAGGTGCTGAGCCTTCCCCGTCGGGCTGCGGGAACCCTGTTGCAGAGTGCCAAGGTCCATGTGGAGACGACAGAAGTTTTTGCGGTGACCTTGGTGCTGGTGGCTTTGAGCTTTACGCTGGAGGGGCTGTTTTCCTTGGCTTTGCGGAACGCTGGTCTTGTGAGCGCTGGTAGGGGCAGCCCTGCTTCAGGGCTGCGGAGGATGCCATGAGTGTTTGCAAGAATCGGCCGGGAATCTCTATCCAGGATTTGCACTTGCGTCGGGGAAGCCACCAGATTTTCAGTGGCTTTTCCCTGGATCTGGAGGCGGGCAGGGTGACAGCCCTGTTGGGAGCCTCCGGTGCTGGCAAGACAAGCCTGCTGGATTGTCTTGCGGGTCTCTTGTCTGTTGACCGGGGAACCATAAGGGGAGTGGGGCCGGTGTCCTACCTTTTTCAGGAGCCGAGGCTGCTGCCCTGGTATTCTCTGGAGCGGAACGTCATGCTGCCCATGGAATCCCTGCTGGGAACGAGGGCTGCCTTGGAGCGCACCCGCCACTTTTTGGACTTGGTGGAGCTGAGGGAAAAGGCCACCTCCCTGCCGTCCCAGTGCTCCGGCGGCCAGCGACAACGCTGCGCCCTTGCCCGTGCTTTTGCCTATCCTTCCTCCACCCTGCTGATGGACGAGGCCTTCCAGGCTCAGGACATCAAGTTGAAGCTGCGGCTGATGGAGTTGACAGAGGAGCTGTTGGGAGCGGGCGCAGGGCAGTGCGGTTCCCAGAACCAGCCGCCGAGAACCACCCTTCTGGTGACCCACGACGTGTCGGAGGCCCTTGCCCTGGCACACCGGGTGCTGGTGCTTTCTGGCCGCCCCTTGCAGGTGGTGGGGGATTTTCCCGGTGCAGGAAAGGAACTGCCCATGGCAATTCGCTACATTTCCCCCTCGGCGGCCACACAGCGGAGCAGGGAGGCTATCCTGTCCTTGCTGTGTGCCCATTGATGGCTGTAGGTGCCGTTGCAGCCTCTGACTCGGTGGCTAGCAGTCGGCGGCCGCCAGAAGCTGGGTTTCCCAGGCCAGCAAATCAGCCTCCATCTCCTTGTTGCTTCCCCGAACATCGCAGAGAATTCTGAACACTGGCTCCGTGCCGCTTCCCCGCATCCAGATGTAGCCGCAGGGACTTCCCTGCTGGTCCTTGAACAGAATCTTCAGCCCGCCCTTGCCTGAGAGGCTGTAGTCTGTCAGGTTGCGGGTCTCCTTTGTGCCGTTGTTGCAGATGGCCTCGTAGGATGCGATGCCGTACTCCTTCAGCAGGGTGTCCTTCTTCTGGGCCCAGCTGGCCTCGAATTCCTTCTGGAACCGGGATTTGAGCTGGCCGTGGTCTGTGGCCTTGATGTGGAGCAGGGCCCTGTCCTCGGAGACACCGGTGGTGGTGAAGGGGGGCAGGGTGGCGATGATGTCCGCCAGGGTGAAGTCCTCCTGATAGGCGGACTCCTGTCCTGACTTGCGGCACCAGCGGTGGAAGAGTCCCAGCTGCAGGGAGCCGTCCGCCAGGATGGTGTCCCTGATGGACAGGAGCTTGACCAGGGCAAAGATGGTGTTGATGGGGTCTCGGACGGCGGCGGGGTGGGTGATGTTGCCGCCGTTGGAGCCTTCTCCCAAAATGGGGACGGTGTATCCCTGGCTTCGGGCCTCTCGGGCCAGGTTCACCACGTTGGCCTCTCCCACCTCGGCCCGGAACACTGTGGCACCGAAGGCGGCGGCAATGTGGTCTATCCGCAGGGAGGTGGGGTCGTTCACTGAGATACCGGGGCGCACATCAGTGGAGCCTTCAAGCTCGGTGCGGTAGTCCAGGTAGGCCAATTCCGCCAGCACGGAGAGGGCGAAGACCTCCTGGGCCTGCAGCACCTGGCTGGAGCCGCTGGACTGGTCCCAGTAGACGATGTTTCCCCGGTCGCCGTCGCAGTCGGGCATGTAGCCGAGGGTGATGGCGGGATTGTGGGGCTTTTCCCGCTCCATGAAGGCAGCGCAGTGGACCAGGTTCTCCGGCTCCGGGATGATGGCGTGGACAATCTGGCGGGGCTCCTGGTTGATGGCGGCAAAGCCCAGTCCGCATTCCGGCAGGAAGTCCCGGTCAATGGAGAGACATCTAGCGGAGCCGTTCATGTCGCAGACGACGGTGAGGGGATGGGGCTTGGTGGAGTTGCGCACGGCATCGAAGAATGCCTGCTGCCGCTGGGGGTCTTGTGTTCCCGCCACCACCAGCCGGGTAAAGTCCCGATAGCTGGCCACGGCCCGAGCCTTGCAGGCGGCGCTCTGCTGGAAGATTGACTGGATGGCGGGGGTGGAGCAGGCGGCCACCAGACTGACTGCCAGCTGTGCTGCGTCGCTCTGGCGGCAGAGGCTGGTGAAGGCTGCGGTGAGCTGTGCCGTCTCGCTTCCGGGAAGCACGCCGCCGTCGTTGAGGCCGAACTTGATTCCGTTGTGGCCCATGGGATTGTGGCTGGCGGAAACATAGACGAAACCGTCCAATTGGCGGGCATAGGCCATGATTTCCGGTGCGGCGGTGATGAAAAGATAGTCCACCTGGATGCCCCTGCCTGCCAGAACCCGGGCGATGATGTCTCCAATCTGGGTGCCGGTGGGCCGGGCGTCAAGACCCAGGGCAACCCTGCAGCCGGAGCCGCAGCGGCCGATGATGTAGTCGGCAAAGACTTGGGCGATGAGGGCGGAAATCACCTTGTTGGCGGGGCCAATCTCAGCGGTGGCATCCTCCTCCTCTCCAGAGACGGCAAAGACCTTCCGCCATCCCGATGCAGAGAGAATCATGGCATCAAGGGCGTGCTGCAGCTCCTCCGGTGAGGGCAGCTGCTCCTCTGCCAACAGGGGAAGGGCTTCTGGCTCTCCTAGGGGAAAGCCTGTTTGTGCATCATACATCATGGTGAACCTCCGTAAGGGTCTCCATTGTACTGCATGGTTTGGAATGAATCAAGGAAGATGGGGCGAGGTGGGGAGGAAAAAAAAGACCGGGCTTTGCAACCCGGCCGTATGGACGATAACGGGCTCGAACCGCTGACATTCTGGTTGTGACCCAGACGCTCTCCCAACTGAGCTAATCGTCCTTTCTGCTATAAATATACAGGAAAACGGTGTTGGTGTCAATGCAGTGGGAGCGATTTTGTGGCGGGCTATTTTGTTTGTTTTTTGGGGTGTACGCTGTGGAATTTCCATATTATAATTGAAGGAAATTGGAGGTGAACTATGTTTTTTCAGCTGCGTCGGCGGGCGGTGTCGTGGTTTCTGTTTCTGCTGCTGTGGGGGCACAGCTGCCCCTTCCTGCATGGGGACATTGTCGTTCATTTTATCGATGTGGGGCAGGCGGACGCCATTCTGGTGGAGAGCGACGGGGAGAACATGCTAGTGGACGGCGGCAACGGGGCGGACTCGTCGCTCATCTATGCCTACCTGAAACGCCATGGAATAGAGCGGATCAAGTACCTGGTGAACAGCCATCCCCACGAGGACCATGTGGGTGGTCTTCCCGGCGCCCTGAACTATGCCACGGTGGAGCGGGGGTTCAGCTCCTATCGACACTACGACAGCGAGGCCTTCCGTGACTATGTTGGCTATCTTGCCATGCAGGGGCTGGAGCTGGAGGTGCTGGAGGCGGGAACACGGCTTTCCTTGGGAGGCGCCACCATCCGGGTGCTGGGTCCCCTGGTGCGCGACAGCGAGGTGAACGACAATTCCCTGGTGCTGCTGGTGGAGTACGGCGAGGTATCCTTCCTGCTGACGGGGGATGTGGAGCGTGACGGGGAGAATCGCCTGGTGGATGCGGGGCTGGTTCCCCGCTGCACGGTGCTGAAGGTGGCCCACCACGGCAGCAACGATTCCACTGGCTACCGGTTTCTGCGGGCAGCCCTGCCGGAGTACGGGGTGATTTCCGTCGGCAAGAACAATGGCTACGGCCATCCCACGGAGGAAGTCTTGAGCCGTCTGGAGGATGCGGGGGTGGAGGTGTTCAGGACGGACTGGCACGGCCATGTGGTGGCCAGGAGCGACGGCACCGTAGTGACCTTTTCCCTTGAGCGCTCCGCTTCCCCCGCTGCAAGCACAGCGAAGGGGGCCGCCACCGGGAAGGTGGACAAGGTGGCAGGAGGGGCTTCTGGGGAGGCCAGCTATATCTTGAACACCAACTCCAAGAAGTTTCATCTGCCAGGCTGCAGTGCCGCACGACGGATGAAGGATGCCAACAGGAAGGACTATGGGGGCAAGCGCCAGGACTTGCTGGACCAGGACTATGAGCCCTGCGGCATCTGCAAGCCCTGAGGCGGGTGGGGCTGATTTCTCAGTGAGAAGGGGCTGGAAACTCAGTGAGAAAAAAAATTTTCTCACTGGAAAACACTTCGTTTCTCAGTGAGAAACCGATGCTTTCTCAGTGAGAAACGGGCGGTGTGGGTGGGAGCCGGTGGCCGGGCAAAAAAAGGCCCCACACGCAGGTGCTTTTCCGGCGGTGGGGCTGCACTACAATCGCCTGTTTTCAAGGCCATGGCTTCACTAAGCCATGATACATAAAGAAAAATGTCCTCGGTTGTCTTGCGAGTTAGTCCAGGTGTTTCACTGTTGGATGACTATCGCTTGGTAAAAGACACGTTGGAAAGCTCTTGCTTGAGCCTGGTGCTGGGTCTGAAAAGAACCCGCACGTTGTTGATGTCGCTGGCGGTAACCTTTTCCTTCTGGTCCTGACCGGTGGCGCTGAAGGACAGCTTGAGGATTCCAAAATCTCCCAATCTGACCGGATGGCCGTCTATCAGGTAGTCTGGCAGCTCACTTAAAAAGCTCTCCAGCACTGCGGTTACATCAGCTGGGGTTAATGTACAACTCTTGGCAATCTTCTCGGAAAGCCTGCGAATTGTAATCTCCTGGTTCCACTCCGGCTTGGGGTAGAACTTTGCGTCGGCTCCACGGTTCAGTGGATTCTGCCTTGATACGATTGAATATTGCATCGTATTCTCCTGTGTTCATGTACGGGGTTGAATCCCCCCTCAAAAAATTTGTCTGACTTATAGACAAGTCCTCCCTTGCAAGGTATTTTGGTTTTTGGAAAGAAGGCTGACAGCCCTCCTACGATCGTACTATAAAGATACGGAGGGCGGCACGGAATCGTCAAGTGGTTTGTGGAAGGAGCGGAGGTTTTTCTGCGGCTTTGCGGGTGTTCCGTGCGGGCTCTTTTCTTGGAAAGCAGTACCACTTGTACGACTTGCAATAAAAAAACAAGTTAAAATGATTAGCAAAAAACTCTTCAAATTCTTATCCACAACGCTACCCCCTAAAAAATTCCCTATAGATTTCAGCAATAATTGTCAGAAACATTGCTATTATATAGTAACGAATATATAATGGACGCATGGCTTTTTTTGATAAGATTTTTGGAAGGAGTGTTACTGGAGAGAAATCTAATGTCTCTTCGGTAAAGACAGACTCTACGAAGCCAATTTTCGACTTGGTTGTTTTTCTGGAATCACTTCTTTCATCCGATGCATATATTGCGAGAAGCCAGTATCTCAAAAGGTTGGAGGCAGATAATAGGCTTGTTGTATATTTAAATCAGTTGAATAGGGATGGCCTTCTGAAAGATTTTTGTAAGAAGAATCGTATTGAAATGAAAATCGTATTGTCGGTACTGGAGCAATGTGCCGCAATCAAGGATTTGGTTGACAACCATAATGCCAAATATATAGAAGAAAAGTTAAAATCGGAAAAAAACTATCTTGATACGATACTGCATGAGGTGGATCCGGCGGTAATGCTTGACGATGACCAAAGAAAAGTCATTCTTACGGATGAGGATTATTGTCTTGTGATTGCTGGTGCAGGAGCTGGCAAGACAACTACTGTGGCAGCAAAGGTGAAGTACCTTGTAGAGAAGAAGGATGTAAAACCAGAGGAAATCCTTGTGGTGTCCTTTACCAACAAGGCTGTCGGTGAGCTGAAAGAAAAAATTCAGAAGCAATTGAAAATCAATTGTCCTATTACAACTTTTCATTCTACAGGCAATGCTATTCTTCATAAAGAGAATGAGGAGAGGCTTAACATTGTTCAAAATGATAAGTTGTTTTTTGTGCTCGATGATTATTTTAAGGAGTCAATTTTAGAGAATGAAAAGACTGTTGATGATTTGATACAATTCTTTGCTTGCTATCTTGATGCACCTATGCTTGTGAAGAGTAAAAAAGAATTATTCAATAAGTTGAATGGAGCAAATTTTACAACAATAAAGAGCGAAATCGGAGAATTCACGTTGGAGATTACTGACGAGCGCAGTAAGAAATATGTCACGATTCAGAACGAGGTATTGCGCTCTCAAGAAGAAGTTCAGATTGCTAATTTTCTTTATCTCAATTCAATTGAATATGAATATGAGCCCCGCTATAAATTTAACATAGATGGTGCTAAGAAACCGTATACTCCTGATTTTATCATCCGCCAGGGTGGGAAGGAGGCATACATTGAACATTTTGGCATTACACAGACAGGAGAAAGCAGTCGGTATAATGATGAGGAGCTGGTAAAGTATAAAAAAGCGGTGAAAGACAAGGTGGCGTTGCATAGGAAGCATGGAACCACCTTATTGTATACCTTCTCCCAATTCACTGATGGAAAGTCCTTGATGGAGCATCTTCAAAATCAGTTGGAAAAGGCGGGCTTCATCTTGTATCCTCGTGACAATAAAGAGGTGATGAAGAAAATCTCAAATCAAGACAGCAGTCGTTATTTAAGGAAATTTATCAATCTGGTTGAGCGATTTATTTCGAATTTCAAGACAAATGGATATACTGTAGAGCAGTTTGATGAGTGGCAGCTGAAAGTAGAAAACGTTCGGACAAAGATATTCTTGAGAATTTGTCGGCAATGTTTCCTTGAGTATGAGCAATATCTTAACAAGCACAATGCCGTTGATTTTTCTGATATGATAAACAAGTCTGCACGTCTTCTGTTGGAGTCAAAGGAGGTTAGCGAGCAGATTTCGTTCAAATATATCATAGTCGATGAGTATCAGGATATTTCACGGCAAAGATTTGACTTGGTGGGGGCTCTGCACGATGTTACCGCTGCAAAAATAATTGCAGTGGGAGATGATTGGCAGTCAATTTATGCTTTTAGCGGTTCTGACATAACGCTTTTTACAAGATTTTCAGAAATAATGGGATATGCTGAGCTTCTCAAGATTACGAAGACTTATCGTAATTCTCAAGAGGTCATTGATATTGCTGGTAATTTCATCCAAAAAAATACAGCGCAAATTCAAAAGACTTTAGTTTCACCCAAAACAATAAAGGATCCTGTCATCATTTTTACATACGACTCTCGGCCGAAAGGCCGAAAGGATGCTTTTGGGACTGGGGTGAAATATAATCTTGCCAAGGCTGTTGAGCAAGCTATAGATCAAATTGTGGAGTTCAACAAGCTGGAGAACAAGGATAGTAAAAAACAGGATATATTGCTTTTGGGTAGATTTAATTTCGATGCAAAGAATCTGGAATATTCCAGTTTGTTTGAATATAAGAATTATGGAAGTCAAGTGAAATGTCTAAAATACCCTGATTTAAAAATTACCTTTATGACCGCACATGCATCCAAGGGTTTGGGATATGATAATGTAATCGTAATAAATGGCAAGAATGAGACATATGGATTTCCCTCAAAAATAGAAGACGATCCGATATTAAGTTATGTTGTGAAGCGGGATGATTCCATAGATGCCGCAGAAGAAAGGCGACTTTTTTATGTGGCAATGACACGGACAAAAAACCGTGTCTATTTTGTTGCTCCCCAGGATAATCCATCGGAATTTCTTCTGGAGATTAAGCATGACTACAAGAATGTTTCCCTTAAAGGGAAATGGAATGATTCGCTCAAGGATACTACAACATTAAAAAGGGCTTGTCCCATCTGTGGCTATCCATTGAAACGGAAATATAAAAATGCGTATGGTCTTAATTTATGGATTTGTATGAATGATCCTGAAATTTGTGATTTTATGACAAATGAGATGCGGGCAGGAAAACTTTCAATCCAGAAATGTGACAAGTGTGATGGGTATTTAATCGCAAAGCCGAC
>CAMGSV010000081.1 GCA_946061495.1 uncultured Spirochaetales bacterium
TTCCTGAATTGTAAAGGGGTCAGTCCTTTTAATTTAACCTTAATTCTTTTTTCGTGTCATCAACTTGTTCTATTGGCTTCTCCGTGCCAGAAAGAATAATGCGGATAGGAACACAAGAAGGATTGCCGCAACGAAAATTATTGGTACGGCAGCAAACTGGAAGATGCCCAAAAGTCCATAAATCAGGAGCTTTTGCATATATTCTATGGCAATTAGGAGGATAAAGCTGCCCATAGTAAGCAAGATTGGAGTCAAACTCCATGCCAGTCGGAAGCCTCCCGACATAATGCGGTAGTTCCAGCCCACGCTGGCCGCCAGTAAGAACAGCACGATGAACAGGAGGGGGGAACTCATTCTGTTGCAGGCTGCTTGGCCATAGATAATCTGGGCATATCCGTAATCCTGTGCCTTGAATGCCATACGAATTATATCTGCTAGCATCATATCCTCTGGATTCAATGAGGTGTTCTTCAGCATGAGGAAGTCCTTGTAGTCCATGGGCAGGAACAGGATGGAGTTTGTTGTCTGGGAAACTCCCTCCGCAAAGGTATAGGTCGGTTTATTGAGACTATTGGGATGAATGCGATCCACCGACTCCAGCATAATCATGGGCGCAGCATCCTTGTCTCGATCCAGCTGGGAAAAGGCCAGCTCTTGTTGGCTTCGTTCGTCTAGGGAAGCTATGGGCTGACTTAGAATCTTGGCGTAGGGTACATAGAGGGACTTCCTGAACTGCCCATCCTTTCCAAAGTCATATACACTCAGTCCACGGGCATATTGCACCAGGCCGCCAGTGTTTCCTACAGAGGAAAGCCCCTTGATGAAAACCACACTTTCACTTCCATCTTGCTGCTGGATACGGAATGCCACGTTTTTGCTGTCCTCCATTCCGTCGGAAATGGGGATTTCATCCAAAAAGAAGTACTGGGACTCCATCTCCATTGTTGCGGCTGCATGGTAACGACGAACATCTTCGTCAGTAGGGTAGCGCTGGAGCAAGTCGCTGAAGTTGTAGTATGCCTCCACCACGTTTCCTGCCATCAGCTGAGAGTAGGCCAGTTTCTTCTGCCAATATCGTTCTTCTGCCTCGTCATTTTCAAATCGTCCTGGCTCCGCGAGCATGTTCCAAGCGTCTGCGGCCATAATCTTGGCATCTTCCTCATTGGCACTGCCTGGCTCTGCCACTCGTTGTGCTAAGATAGAATAATAGTGGGCGTTGAGCCAGCTCTTTTCTTGATATGCCTGCTGAGCCTTCTTCAACAACTCGTGGGAGGTGGCATTCCGTTCCGTGGTGGATGGCCGTAGGTTTTCTTGTGAAAGCAAGGTGTCGTTCAGGGGGTCGTCGTAATCGCTGCCCTCCATCCGAACTTCCAAATCCCCTCTGAGGGTGATTGCTTCCTGGGAGTTGGGATCGATAAGCTCTGCTGCTCTGGCGTACTGGATTGCAAATACAAGGTCATCCTGACTATCATACTTGCGGGCTGCCTGCATATATTCTTGGTAGAGGGATGGAGCCTCCACCATTTTAGTCAACTTGTGGTTTATCAGTGGTGTTCCTACCTCTTGGCCGCATACCAAAAGACCAGTACCAATGATTGAAAAGATTGCCACATATTTGAATCGGGAAAGGATGTAGGGGGAGTACTTGACCATTATGTGCTTGTCATCCTTTCCAAAGACAGCCGCGTAGGCAACAACGTAGGAACTGAGAAGAATGGCTGGCAGAAGGTTCAGGAAAATGCTCAGGGAAGAGAAGAGCTTGTAGGAGAATTCCTGTCCGGGAATCAGTTGGGGAATGGCATGGGTGAGGTTCACATAGCAAAAGATGCCAATGAACATACATAGACAATGAAAGAGAAATGCTAGTGTAATGCGCTTCATTCTACATGCTCCATGTTGGGGTCTGGACGGAATATTGAAAGAAGAATTCCTATGCAAGAGAGGACGGCGGCTATGATGCAGTTCATCATCCAGGAGGGAATGGTGACAAAACCCAAGAGGTTGCCGTTCCAACCCCAAGAATAGTACAAATTAATGGCACAGATTGCTATGAATCCAATTTGTACGGCGATAAAATTCAACAGACGCCAGCGGAAAAGTCGTCTCACGCCGATAAGCGTGCAAAGGGCAAGTCCCCAGGAGGCAAAGGTAAGCCAGGACAGGACACCTCCCTTCAAGGCTGTCACTGCAGCCTGCTGGTTCAGGTACAATGCGGGGAGGGCAAGTTTTACCAGTTTTGACCGAGACATGGTGTTGTATATGAGTACATCGGAAAAGGGAAGAATGTTGCTCTTCATTAGAGGAGCGTTTTCCAGCAACTGGGACTCGTCGCTGGCGTTGTTCAGGCTGTTCAACGTGAAGGAGACACCGTTGGCGGTCTTTGTAGCCGCATTGACGGAAGTGTAATAATATACCTTGCCATCATGGGGTCTGAAATAACTGGCTGTCATCAGTCTGTCCTTTGGCTGCATCGGTTCGAGCTTACCAGCCTTGTCCGCACATTCTAGGCTGAGAGGGATGATAACCACCCATGCAAGAAGGCAGAGGATTGTATGGGTGATAACTCTAGCTATTCCATTTTTAGGGTAACGAATGGAGTAGACCACGGTAAATGCACTGGAGGTGACAGCAGCCGCTCCAATCCACAAGAACAGGAGAAACAAGGTTTGGTTCATGTCAAGTCTGACACTGTCTGCCCCCACAACAATATCGGTGGCATGTATGAAGAGGAGTGTGGCACTGAATCCAAAAATCGTACCAAAGATAATAACAGCTAAAAAGAGGCCTACAAGCGAAAGGATTGTTTTCATATTATGTATAGAATAACATGAACGGGCCACAAATACAACCGAGATTTATTCTGTCGGGATAGTATTGGGATATTCTGTTTAACCTACAAGAACCTTGCCCTGCTCGTCCACAGCTAGAATAGACTTGCACTCGGAGCAGCGGAAACGTCCAGCATTAGTGGCCTTGAGCCGCTTTGAGCACACGGGGCAGCCGAATACCATGGGGAACACTGGAGTGCTGGTATCTACTTCCTGGCGGAAGAAGGTGATGGCCTCGTCAACACTGTTGCGGAAATGGAAAAACTGGGAAAAGCCCAGCAGCTGGAACACTTCGCGCACCTTTTCGGGCATATTAATGAGGATGATGTCGCCACTCTGAAGTTTGATGTTTTTGAGCAGAGAGGAGAATACCCCAATTCCAGTGGAGGAAACATAATTCAGGTTTTTGCAGTCAAAAATCAGGTTGATGTAACCTGCTTCTACAATCTTCTCGATTTGTCCTTGAAAGAACATGGATGTGTAGATGTCGATGTATCCATTCAAGGTTATGATGATTCCTCCCCCTAGGACATCACAAGAAGAGAGGGTAATCTTGAGGTTGTCGTTCGTTGTCTCATCAAATCCTAAAATCAAAGCATCGTTGTCCATAAAAAACCTTCCAGAATACATATTGAAATAAGCTCACTATAAATAATAATACAGTTTTTTTTTTCTGTCAATTTATATTGTTTATAGTAATAGAGAATTTGAGATTTTGTTATAAGTTGGGGTAAAGAAAAGCTAGGGGTTCCAGCCGTCATCCACATTCAGGAGGGCTCCATTTATTTCCTTGATGGACAAGAGGTTGATGGCTGCTTCTGCCACCCGCTCCGCAGGGATAATGGTGCCGGAGGGATTTTTCCTCGCCAAGGCTGTCAGCAGTTCCGCCGATTGGTATTCTGTTTCGGTGAGGCCGGGAAGGATGCCGTTGCAGGTGATTCCCCAGGAGCTGTATTGGGCGGCGGTGGACTTTACCAGGCTGCAGAGGGCGGTCTTTGCTCCACCGTAGGCGGCGTTGGTCAGATAGCCCTTGACGTTGTGGGTGAGGGTGCCGCCAAAAAGAAGGATGCGTCCCCAGCGATTGCGTTTCATGTGGGGGAGAGCGGCGGAGACGCAGATTCCCGGCAAGGCATAGTTCAGCAGGGTCGTGGAAATCCAATCTTGGGGGCTGGTATCTTCCAGTGACTTTTGCAGGAAGGGGCCAAAGGCCATACACAGGATATCCGCGATCTGTACCTGTTCCATAAGGGGGCTGGAGGGAAATTGATAGATAGTGTCGGCGGAAAGCTCCTGGACAAGGGACTGATGGGAGAGCTGGTGGGGGGAAGCCTGGCGGAGCCTTTCTAGGAGGAGGGTGATTTTTTCCTGGTTGTGGCCGCCATGGACCAGAACCAGGGCGCCGGCCTGGGCCAGTTTAAGGGAGAGTGCTGCTCCGATTCCGCCGGATCCTCCGATGACAACGGCTTTTTTTCCTGTAAAATTTTCCATAATCCTTCTGTAAATCCTGAGAAAGGAGTATAGTGCATTTATGGATTTGTCGCAAACATGCATTGTCCTCTGCAGGCCGGAGGAAAGTCGGAATATTGGAGCAGTGTGCCGAGCCATGGCAAATTCTGGGCTCAGCAGATTGCGGATTGTGGGGTGCCGCGAGGAGTATGACGACCAGAAGGTTCGAGTGCTGGCCATTCATTCCGCCTCTATCTGGGAGGCGGCCCAGTTCTACGATAGCATTACCCAAGCCACTCGGGATTGCAGCTTTGTGGCGGGAACAACACGGCGGCCAGGAAAGAAGCGTAAGGACAAGTTGTTGTTGCCGGAGGAATTGGCCCATCTGGCAACAAGGGTGCCTGGAGGTGCCGTGGTTTTTGGCAATGAGCGTACTGGGCTTACTGATGCTGAGCTGGCTGAATGTACCATGGGGGTTACCATTCCCAGTCACAAGGATTTTGGGTCACTGAATTTGTCTCATGCAGTACAGATTATCGGGTATGCCTTGTATCGGGCCGCCTCGTTACATTCTCCAGGTTCCATTCCGGTATCCATGGAACGACTGGATGCTGCCGTTCAAATTATTGCTGATGACCTGCAGAAAATTGGCTTTTTCAGTGTTACGGGACGAGATGACATGGAGCGTTTCTGGCGGGGAATCCTTGCCCGGGCAGCCCTTTCCGAGGGAGAGTGTAAATATATGGAAAAAATCTTCAACAAGGCAGCTGGATTGGCCCAGCGTCATCGGCAGGAGGAGTAGTTGCTTCTAGAAGGAGATGTGGGCTTCGTGAATCGTTTCTTTGGTGGATAGGATGCTTGCTCTCACCAAACAGTTTTTTAATTCTCGTATATTTCCGGGCCAGTGGTGGTCCATAAGTTTTTGTATGCAGGTGGAAGACAAATCTTTTTGATATGGGGCAAGGAAGTGCTGTGCCAGTCGAGGTATGTCAGCCTTCCGTTCCCGCAAGGGAGGAACCTCTATAGGCAGGATAGAGATTCTGTAGTAAAGGTCCCGACGAAAGGCGCCTTGGTCAACCAGGTGATGGAGGTTCACATTAGTGGCAAAGATAAAGCGGGTATCACATTTTAACAGACTGGTGGAACCAATTTTATTGTAGGTTCGTTCCTCTAATACCTGAAGGAGCTTTGGCTGTATGGTGAGCGAGAGATCCCCTATTTCGTCCAAAAAGAGGGTGCCAAATTTGGCCGCAGAAAAATATCCTTCCCTCGTGATGGCGTTTGTGTAGGCTCCCTTGGTAGTACCAAAGAGCTCCGCCTCTGCCAATGAGACGGGGATTGAGGCAACGTTCACAGCACAGAAGGGATGGTGCATTCTTGGGGACATTTCGTGGATGATTTTTGCTAGGTATGTTTTTCCCGTACCACTTTCACCTGTCAGCAGCAGTGGTGTATCTGTTTGGGACAAGTGGTAGACCAATCGTTTTAATTCCTGCATCTTGAGGGTATCTCCGAGGAATCGCTCGAGATTAGGGCACGCAAAGGCGGGGGGAGGAATGAAGTCTTGTTGCTTCGCAGGAAAATGGAGGTACGGAAATAAGATTTTCTTGAATCTGTCTTCGTGGCAAGGCAGAGAGATGATGTGTTTGACTCCAATTTTATAAAACCATTCAGTAAAGAACGAACAGTCCTGGTTTGTCAGTATGATGATGGGGGCAGGTGGCTTGGGGAGGCAAAGGTTCTCTAGGAACTGGGGTCCATTGTATGCAATGAAGGAATAGTCGATGAGGATAAGCTGTGCCGTTCTGGAATTATTGTATAATTTGTCCCAGGTACTGTAAAATTCAAGGTTGTACAGTTTTAATTGTTTTCGGCAGAAATCCCGGACAAATGTATTGAGAGAAAATACAAGGATGCTTTTGGACAACGGCACTCCTTATTTATACACATTTAGTTTGTTTCTGCCTTTGACATCTTGTGGTGTAGCAAAAGCAGGTTATACCAAATGTACGGCAAAAAAAGGAATATCTTTAATGGATTATGTAGGACCTCAACCCAAAATTCCAGTCCCCTGTCAAAGGTAGCAGGAGATATTCGTTTTGTGCGTTTTGCAAAGATATTGATGATATCCTTGTTGTAAAGAAAGAGGCTGGAGGAAAAGTTGTTCCTCCGGTTATAGGCCCAGAGGTCCTTTTCTTGCACACCATCTCCCACCAGAACAAAAGAAGGGGTGGCCTTGTACATGGCGGATATGATGTCCTTTTCCATATCCTTTGGATAGTGGCCCACATATCGTCCCACCAGTCGAATGTTTCTGAAGGTGGTTCGGACATTTTTCTCTGCCTTTGCCAGAGCCCGCTTTCGGCCTCCAAAGATATAGAGACTCTTGTAGTGACTGTCAAGCAGTGAGAGACAGGAAATGATGGTGGAAAAAGGGTTGTATCTGAAGGGTGTGTCAAGCTGAAGGAATTTGGTGCCCTTTATGATGCTGGATGAAACTGGCAGAACAAGCTCCGCATTCAGCAGGCACTCTCTGAATTTGATATTGCGGCGTGCTTTCAGCAAATCCCAGATGGTGAGAAAGACAATCTGCTTTGTTCCCGGCCGCTCCAAAAGGGCCAGCAACTCATCAGCCAGCTTTTCCGGGGGAAGAATGTCGATCGGAACATTCAAGAGTTCGATGCGCTTGATTGCCATAATTGTCTCTCCGTCAATAAATTTTGCATAACTGCCAGACCGTAGAGGGCGGCTGTTTCTGCCCGTAGTATGTTTGTGTCTAGGTGTACTGGAATAAATCCTGCATCCACAAGGAGTTGTATCTCATTGCTTGTAATGCCGCCCTCGCAGCCTACCACCAGGCCCGCCACACTCGGTGCAGGAATATCCAGTGCCTGATGAAAGGCTCTGGTGCTCTGATTCCTTTCGTACAGTAGTACACCGCAGGAGGCTTCTCCGCAAGAATCTTTCCATAAATTCAAGGCTTCCGTCAAGTTGCAGGGGGTGGAAATTTTTGTCTCCACAGGAGAACCGCTTTGCTGGCGGGCCTCACGGATGATTCTTTCCCATCGGTCTGCCCGCTGGTGGACGGCTTCCTTCTGGCAGGTGGCTCCCACAATGGGCAGAATGTGTGCAACACCCAGCTCTGTAGCCTGTCGGACAATCAGATCCATCTTCTGGGCTTTGGGAATGAACTGAAGGAGCCATAGGGGGAGGCGGTGGTCGCCAGCTGATTCCTCCAGCTCTGCCGCCGTGACCCCCGTCTCCCGGGTTTCATCTTCTTGGCAGACCGAAAGACTGATGCTACGACTTGAAATGGTGGTGACCGTCATGGTTTGCAAATCACCGGAAGGCACCCGTACGTGGATTGTGTCCCCCGGTCTTAGTCGTAGCACGTGATGCAGGTATCGGAAATCCTTGCCAGTGAGGGTAAGGGTCCCTCTGCTGTCCGGCATGGATGGTGCTATGAATTGGCGCATTACTGGCCTGCGGCGGCCAGCTCTTCTCCCGCTTCTGCTCGTTCTGCCTCTTGCTGGAGTTCCTTCAAGGTTTTGGCCTCTGCCACCAGCTTTTCAAAGTCCTGCTTCTGGACGACCTCAAGGGCGGCGTTCAGCTGGAGGTCAAAGTCCAGGTCGTAGAGTCGTGGCTCCCGAACCTTATCGGCCTCCAGTCGGATGAGGCGACGCAAGAGCCGTTCCTCCATGGGATACGTCTTGTGCAACTCCTTGGCCAGCTGTGCAATATCCTGCTCGCTGATATTCTTGTTGGTGACCCGCTTTGCCAACACCTCGTCCTCCATGAACTTGATGTAGGCCTCCTGCTCCTGCTCTGTCAGCTCTGGATAGGCCACCTCCATGTCTGGCGGAATACCAATCTTGTCGATGTTGGTGTCGGTGGGGGTGTAGTACCTGGCAGTGGTGAGTTTGATGCCATCAGTGGCAGAAAGGGCCAAGGGCTTTTGCACGGAGCCTTTTCCGTAGGTCCGCTCTCCCACCAGGTAGGCCAGGTGGTTGTCCTTCATTGCACCAGCTAAAATCTCGGAGGCACTGGCAGATCCCTGGTTAATGAGCACCACGATAGGAATATCCTTGGGCATGGTAGTTTGCTTGGGTGAGGCGGTGTACATGAAGTTCTCGTAGGTGAGGCGACTCTTGGTGGAGACGATGGGGCCCTTGTCGATAAATTTGTCCGCCACCTCCACCACGCTGGTAATGAGGCCTCCGGGATTGTTCCGCAAATCGATGATGAGGCTGGAGAAATTGGCCTTCTGGAAGGAGTCCAGGGCCTCCTGAACACGTTGTGGTGTCTGGGGAGTGAACTCGATGATGCGCAGGTAGCCGGTCGCTCCAATCATGGCAAACTTGACGGTGGGCACCTCAATCAAGGCACGCTCCAGGGTGACGGGAAATTCCATGGTCTCGCCGCGACGGATCACCAGATCAACGGTGGTGCCAATTTCGCCTCGCAGCAGGTTCAGCACCTCGTCCATGGTGATGGTGGAGGTGTCTGTTTCGTTGATGGAGATAATTTTGTCCTGGGGCTGGATGCCTGCCAAGTAGCCGGGAGTGTCCTCCATGGGATGGGATACCTCCACATAGGCTGGCTTTTCCGGGGTGGACTCCACTGCCTTGGTGATTTGCAGTCCCACTCCGCCAAAATTACCAGAGGTGGTGTCGGTAATATCCCTGGTCATGGAAAGATCCATGTAGGTGGTGTAGGGATCCTCCAGTGAGTCCATGAGTCCCTTCATGGCGCCCTGATAAAGAATTTCAGGATCTACCTCATCCACGTAATTTCGATGGACAAAATCAAAAACACTTCCTAACATGTCTATGTACTGGCGTTTTTTTGCATTGTAAGAGGCATTGTCGTCAGATTTTGGTGCAGTCTGAGAAAAAACGCTGACTGTAGGAAGAAACACTAAAACAAGGGAAATCAATACAATGAGCAGTGTGCCTGCCCAGAATTTTTTTTCATTTTTTACAGAGTGTATCATGGCATTTATTGTACTTTACTAAGAAACTTTGTCAAGTCAAATATTTTAGGTATAAGAGATACGGTAACTTGTAAAATATAATTCCCCGCAAAAAAGGGTTCCAGCTACTGCAGAAGGAAAACTGCAAGAATGTTTCAAGGAACATCCTGAATCGTGATTTTGAGAGTGGCGAGCCATTGAAAATAAAAATTTGAAAGCGGCTACGATGCCGTGCTGAAATCAGGCCTGATTTCATAGGAGGAAACCAAGAAACTTATTGAGGATTTTATTGATTATTACAATAATGAATGCATTCGACAAAATCTTGGGTGGAAAACTTCATAAGGAGATAGTTGCTTAAACTGTCCTGAAATTTGGGGTCACTTCAACATTCCCCATTCTTTCTTTAAAAGAGTTCCCCCTTTCACAGTATGGTCCCCCCGTGCTATACTGCACCTCGTGGCAGAAAAATGTCTTCGTTGCTTCCGTCCCCTGTCCACCTGCTATTGTCCGTACATCACACCGGTGGAAACGGGGGTGAAATTCGTCTTTCTCATGCATCCAAAGGAGGCCTACCACCAGCACACGGGAACGGGGCGGCTGGCAAGCCTTTCCCTGCCTGACTCAGAAATCATTGTGGGGGTGGACTTCAGTGAGAATCGCCGCCTGAGCCAGCTGCTGTCGGATTCCCAGTACTTCCCGCTGGTGCTCTATCCCGCAGACGATGCCTACACCGCCCAGTCGCTGGCACTGCATCAGGCTCTGGAGCACGGTGGCGGCGGGGAGCGGGAGGGAGTGCAGGCCCTCGGCCAGGCGGCGGCTTCCAAGCGGCTGCTGGTGATTGTGGTGGACGCCACCTGGTTCTTCGCCAAGAAGATGCTGCGGCTTTCCCCCAACGTGCGGAGCCTGCCAAAGCTGTCCTTCCAGCGGCAGTACCAGTCGGAGTTCACCTTCAAG
>CAMGSV010000082.1 GCA_946061495.1 uncultured Spirochaetales bacterium
ATATTGAAATTTCCCTTCACAAAATCAAATTTGTGATTTATACTGGAGCTATGGCTAAACAAAAAATTCCTGCTACTCCATCAATTCGTCGTCTGCCCTCCTATCTCCACCTCATCAAGCAGGTACGGTCGGAAGGGTATGAATTCATCTCTGGTACTGTCATAGCCCAAGAATTGAACCTTGAGCCCATCCAGGTCCGCAAGGATTTGGCCATCACTGGCATCATCGGGAAACCGAAGCGTGGATATCCTGTAGCACCCCTCATTGCTGCCATCGAACACTTCCTCAGTTGGGATGATGCAAAGAAGGCTATCATTGTGGGAGCAGGAAATTTGGCCACTGCTCTCACCGGTTATGGTGAGTTCCAGTATCACGGACTGAATTTTGTAGCTGCCTTCGATAAGGATCAAACCAAGGTGGGTACAGAAATTCATGGTGTCACCATTTATTCCATTGATACCATGGCGGAAAAAATCAAGGGGAAGGATGTTTCCCTGGCGATTTTGACCGTTCCTTCCACCTTTGCCCAGGAGACTGCCGACCTCATTGTTGCGGCCGGAGTGAAGGCCATCTGGAATTTTACCAATGCAAAGCTGAAGCTTCCAGAGGATGTGGTGTGCCAGCAGGAGGACTTGACCTCCGGTTATGCCATGCTCTGCGTCATGATGGATTCCCAGCGTGAGAAACCAGTAAAAGAATGAGCATTTTTCCGCACAATACACCCTCCACCCCGCAAGACAAGCCTTTCCAGGAAAAGGTGGCGTATCAGGCACAGCTTTTGCATAATCGCCTCGCAAAGCGGTTCCAGCACCTAAAGAAATGGGCCAGACGAAGTGACATTGGCTGTTATCGGCTCTACGACAAGGATATTCCTGAGATTCCCCTGGCCATCGATGTGTTCCACCTGCAGCAGGAGCACCCTACATCAGCGGCAACCGAAAACCAGCAGGACAGGTACCTCCGAATCTACCTTTACCAGCGTCCCTATGAACGGGATGAGGGGGAGGAGGAATGCTGGCTGGCAGCAATGAGCCAGGCCGCAGCCCAAGTAGTGGGAGTGGATGCCAGCCATGTGGTGACAAAAACACGAATGCGGCAGCGGGGAACGGACCAGTACGAAAAACAGGAGACCCAAGACTCCATCACCGGCATTGTGCAGGAGCAGGGCCACCGGTTTTTCGTGAACCTCAGCAATTATCTTGATACAGGATTGTTCATGGACCACCGCCCCCTGCGGAAACAGGTGGAGGCGGAAGCAGGGGGAAAGGCCCTGCTCAATCTCTTCTGCTACACCGCCTCCTTTTCCGTCTACGGAGCCGTCGGAGGAGCCAGTCGGGTTGACTCTGTGGACCTGTCCAATACCTACCTGGCCTGGGGAGAACGGAATTTCGCCCTCAACGGATTGGGTGGGCGGCCAGAATATCGGTTCATCAGAAATGATGTGGCCACCTTTTTGAAGGACACCAAGGACAGCTGGGATCTCATTGTGCTGGATCCCCCCACCTTCTCCAACTCCAAGAAAACCAAGGACAGCCTGGACATAAACCGTGACTGGCACAAGCTGGTAAACGGCTGTCTTGACCATCTGAATCCCGGCGGCACCGTGTATTTTTCCACCAACAGCCGCCAGTTGAAATTCGATGCTGAATTACTGGCAGCTTCTAAAAATGACGGGGAGATTGTGGTGAAGGACATTACCGCCGCCACCATCCCAGAGGATTTCCGCAACCAGAAAATCCATCGCTGCTGGAAAATCAGCCTCAAATCTTGAGCGAACCGGCGAGCACGAGCCCACCGTCCCCTACTCCAGTCTCGTCATCACCTCCACAGTGCAGGCGGCGGCGGCCAGATTGATTTCCTCCTCCAACAGCTGTAGCTCCTCGGTGATTTTGGCCATGTGAGCCTGCAGCACATCACGGCGGGAACCATATCCAGAGCTGGCCACCCGCTGGGCCCGCTGCAGGTCAGCTTCCGCAGTCTGAATCTTCAGCCGCTGGTAGTCGATTCTCAGGCTGGCCATGGTCATGGCGTTGATCTGCCGGGACAGCTCCAGCCTGATGGAGGAGCGGGCCTGCTCCAGATCGAGCTCCACATCCCGCAGCTGGGACTGGGTGCGGCGCAGCTGGTTCAGCTTCTTGCCGCCATCCCAGAGGGTGGTCTTGAGTCCCAGCGAAAGGTTGACCACCAGATCGGACTTTGGATCTGTCTCTCCCTTGAACAGCTTTTCCATGTCCCCGGTGAGGCCGAAAGAAATCTGGAGCGCAATGTCTGGCTTGCCGTACATATTGCCGGAGGCAACCTTTCGGCTGAATTCCGCCGCATCATGGAGATTCTGGAGAATTGCAAGGGATTCCTGGGCAGGATTCAAGGCAAGGCTTTCCAGCTGGACGGAATCCTGCTGGGCAAGGGCCACAAAATCCTCCCGAAAGGCTTGGGCCTCAGAAATGAAGCCTATCTGCTGCGTCTCCAGTTGTGGCAGCCCAGTCAGCTCCCGCAGCTCCAGCAGGATCACCTTCTTGTTGTGGCGAATCTGTTGGAGGCTTAGGGGAACCAGGGCCTCCTGCATCCTAGCCTCCAGCACCTCCTGTTCCAGCAGGACTCCTTGGGCCTCGGCTGCCACCGTCAGTTCCACCAGCTCACGGGCGTAGGTTTCCTGCTGGGACAACAGCTCCTCCATCTGGAGAAGATACTGGAGCGCCAGCACCTGGGCCTTGAGGGAGCCACGCTTCTGCTTCCGCAGCGACGAAAGCTGGAGCTGGCGAACCTCCGCCACCGAGGAGTAAATCTGCACGCCGTTGGTGATTTTTCCCCAGGTAAAAATGGGCTGCTGCAGATCCAGCTGGAAGGTGTAGCCGAAATTGGGCAGGCCGTCGAAGACCTTGAGCTCCTGGTTGGGAATGGGAACCTCCACCACCACGCCAGGGTCAGCAGGATTTGCCACGGGAATGGAACCGAATTCCCCCACTCCCAGGGTGACACCCTTGATGAGGGGATTGGCAGTGTAGCTGCCCCCTAGGGTCAGGTCGATCCTGGGATGATAGCCGGCCCGTGCATCCTGTAGGTCCAGCTGGGCCTGCACCAATGACTCCCGTGCCTTCCGCACGTCAGTGTTGTTCAGCTCCAGGGCCGCCAGCAGATCCGTGTAGGAAAGTGGTTTTTGGGCGGCTGCAGGCGGCGCGGACAGCAGCAGCAGGGGAATCAGCAGCAGCAGGGACCGCAGAATGGCAGCATCCTTTTTCCTTCTCTTTCGAATCACTGGCTGCCGTTCCGTCATGTAGTACAGCACCGGAATGATGAAGAGGGTTATCAAAGTTGAGGTGAGAAGGCCGCCGGCAATGGCCTGTCCCAAGGGAGCGTAGATTTCCGCCCCCTCGCCCTTCGCCATGGCCATGGGAACCACCCCCAGCATGGTGGTGAGGGTAGTCATGAAGATGGGACGGAGGCGGCTGGCGGAGCCTGCAATGACCCAGTGGCGCAGTCCCTCCTCCGACTCAGCTGTTCCATCGGCAGCAGAGCGTTCCCGCAGCAGGTTGATGTAGTCTATCAGGATGATTCCGTTGTTCACCACCACACCCCCCAGGGAGATGACCCCCAGCAGGGCCACCAGACTCATGCTGGAGCGGAACAGCAGCAGTCCCAGCACCACACCGATGAGGCAGAAGGGAATGGTGGCCATAACGATGAGGGGCTGTCGGAACCGCTGGAACTGCAGCACCATCACGGTGTACACCAAAAACCAGGCGATGGCCAAGGCCGTGATGAGGGAAGGCAGGGATTCACCGATGAGCTCCGTGATGCCGCCGGCCTGGGTGGAGACACCTGCTGGCAAGGGATGCTCCTTCAGCCACTGTCCCACCCGGCCATCCACCCCCGATGTATCCTCGGAAATCAAGGTGGCGGACACGGTGATGGTCTTGGCCCTGTCCGTGTGGTTGATCTGGGATATGGTCTGCTCACGGCGAAGCTCGCTGATGTTGGACAGGGCCACCGGAACGCCGGCAGCGGACACAATCCTGATGGCGTTGAAGTCGTCCATGGTAATCTCCTTGTCCATCCTGTCGGAATAGAGCCTGATGGTGTACCGGTCGTCTCCGCTACGGAAGCGTCCCACATCCATTCCCTGGAAAAGGATGGCGCTGGTGATGCCCGCCTCGTAGCTCGACACACCCAGGGAGCTCATGTACTCATGCACCATGTCCAAGGTCAAAGCCTGGGTGTCAAAGTCCGTGTCCATCTCCACGCTCACCACCTCCGGATCCTGCTGGAGATAGTCTGAAAAATTGGCAGCCACCTGGTACAGGGACAGCACATCCTCCCCTACAAAGGTGAGACCGTAGCCACCACCGCCGGAAACGTAGCCCAATAGCTTGTCAAAGCCACCGTTGGAGACCTTTGCCGTCACGTCGGGGATGGTGCTGGAAATCAGGTACTGCACCTCAAGGATAATCTGATGGATGTCACGATTCCGCTGGGCCACGGGAACCAGCACCACGTGGATGTAGCCCCCATTGGCCACCTCCTGTCCACTGCCCAGAGACTCCTCCAGCCCCACAAAGAACACCGCATCCTGCACCTCCGGCACCGCCTGGTACAACACATCCGCCACCCGCTCCATCTCCGCCCTTGTCCTTGACAGGGGATAGCCGCCGGGGAATTGCAGGTTGATGTAGAAGTCGCTGTTGTCCGTGGAAGGCAGGAAGGCCAGGCCCAGGGAACCGAGAATCATCATGGTGGCCACCAGCACCACCACCGCCAAAAATAGGATGAATTTCCAAGAGGTGAGGCTCCAGTCCAGCATCCGGCGGTATTTTTCCTCGATGGTGGCCATGGTCTTGTCCACCACCAGCCGCGGCCGGGAAAGCCCTCCAGTTCCCCCGCTGTCATCCGATCTCAGCAGGAGCTTCATCAGGAAGGGTACAATCACCACAGCAGAAATCAAGGAGGCAGTGAGGGCCATAATGAGGGTCAGGGACACGTCCTTCAGAATCATCCCCACCACACCGGACAGGGCCGCAATGGGAACGAAGACCACCACCGTGGTGGCAGTGCTGGCAAAGATGGACAGCCCCACCTCGTCGGCCCCCAGCAGAATGGCGTCCTCGGGATTGCCCTCCTTCTTGTAGTGGCGGAACACCTGCTCGATCATGACGATGGAACCGTCCACCACCATACCCAGAGCCACCACCATGCCAGACAGGCTCATGAGGTTGATGGTGACACCGGTGAGTCGCATGGCAATGAAGGTAAAGAGGATGGACAGGGGGATTGACAGGGCAATGATGAGGGTAGCCCTCAGATTGCCCAGGAACAGGAAGATCACCAGCACCGCCATGATGATGCCACCGATGCCGGAAGAAATCACCGTCTTCATGGAGGCGGAGACAATGCGGCTGTCGTCATTGATGGTGTTGAACTCCAGGGCTCCACCGCTTTCCTGCTGGGCCTGAGCCAGCACCGCCTTCACCTCCCGGGCAATGGCCATGGTGTTGCCATCGCTGCGCTTCATCACCTCCACCAGAATCAGGGGCTGGTACCCGTCGGTGACGTGGTGCTTTGGTTCAGGATAGTCGAGGCTCACCCTGGCCACATCCTGCAGCCGCACTACAACCCCGTCTCCAGCGCTACCCACTGGCAGCTGGCGGATGTCATCCAAGGAGGAAAGCTCCCCACGATACCTGATGGCCACCGCCTGCCCCTGCATAATGGCGGAGCCCGCAGGAAGGAACTGGTTGCCGTACTGCAGGGTCTGGTACACCGTCAGGGCAGACACACCCCTGACCTCCAACTGGTCCAGCAGCAGCTCCACCTTCACCTGCAGCTCCTGTCCGCCAGAGACAGTGACGTTGGACACGCCGCTGATAGCCGTCAGTCGGGGACGCAAGGTTTCCTGGATGTAGTCGGTGATGGCACCCCCATCCGAGTCGCCAGAAACGGAGAAGGAGAAGATGGGCAGCATCTCGGCTCCCCCCACCAGCACCTCCGGTGTCCCCTGGATTCCCTGGGGCAGCTCCGGCATGAGCCGGTTGATGCGGTCCCGCACCTCGGTGATGCGGTCGTAGGGATCAATGCCGTCACGAAAGGTTATTTCTATAGTACTGAATGAATTGTATGATGAACTTGAAATCGACTTAAAGTCTGGTAGGGTGACAAAGTTATCCTCCAGCACGCTGGTGACATCGGCCTCCACATCCTCCGCATCAGCGCCGGGGTAGATGGACACCACGATGACGGTGGGAGCCGAAACGTCTCCCATGAACTCGATGTTGATGGAGGAAAGGGCCAGTGCACCGAAGACCCCCAGCACAATCAGAAGCATTCCGATGACTACCGGATGGCGGACAGCAAAGTGGGACAGTTTCACGACACCGACTCCCCTTTCGCAGATGCACCCGACAGCTCCTGGGCACACCCCGCTCCCTGTCCGTCATACTGCCGGGATGCAGCACCTTCAACCTGCCAGCTTGCAGGCTGCCAGTCAAGCTCCTCCCAGTTGGCCTCCACCGACTGACCAGACAGCAGACTTCCCTGGCCTGCCACCACAAAGGCCTCCTGGCTGTATTCCTCCGGCATCATAATCCATTGGCTGTCCCTCAGCGGGGAATCCAACCGCACCAGGCTGGCCACACCGGGAGTCCTCCCCTCCAACGCCAGGGACTCACCCTCCATCGCCTCGAACCGGTAGAGGCCTCCATCCTTGGTGAGGGCTGTCACCGGCAGCAAGGCAACCTCTTGATGGGAAGCGAACACCACCTCCACCCGCCCAAACATCCCGGGACTGAAGTCCTCAGTCGCCGCCGAGTCCAACTTGAACACCGTCTCGAAGGTTTTGGACGCACCGTCAATGTAGGGAGCCATGGTGTCCACCACGGCCTCCACCACCGCTCCCGACTCAGGCCGCATAACAATGGCCCGAAGCTGGTGGCGGTTCTGGGCAAAGAGGGAAAAATATTTTTCCGGCACGTCAAGGCGCACCACCAGATCCGACAAATCCGCTACCACCGCCACCGGTTGGGGGGCGGCAGCCACACTTCCCACCGACAGGGGAGCGGCCAAAATTGTCCCTGCCACTGGAGAGGACACCGACGCATAGCCCAGCTGCAACACCGCCAGGTCATACTGAGCCTTGGCCGCATCCCGCTGGGACTTGAGAGTGTCATACTCCTGCTGAGTGGCGGCCCCTGCTTGGTACAGTCCCTCCACCCGACGGAAGCTGCTTTCGTAACCGGTATAGGCAGCCTGGGCCTGGAGCATCTGCTGTCGGAAGGGCTCCGGGTCGATTTGGGTCAAAAGCCCCCCTGCCGCCACCGACTCACCGGCCCGGGCGGGATAGTCCAGAATCGTGCCGCTCACTAGGGGAACCACTGGAATCATGGAACGAGCCTCCACGTGGCCGTTCAGGGTCAGGCTCTCGGTCATGGTTCCCCGAACCGGATAGGCCACCGTCACCGCTGGAGGGGGAACAGTGTAGGAGGCATCCTCACCGCCAGCAAAGAGACGAACCGCCAGTACCACCACCACGGCAGCCACCACCACAAGAATATACTTCAGAACGCCGCTTTTTTTCATACTAATCCTTCTTTTTTAGTATAAGAATGGGGCCAATTCATTGTCAATAAAGAAAAACCGCTGCCCACAACTAAGCCACAGCATTTTCAGACAGTCCTGCCGTTGTGGGCAAATCCAAAAACGCCGCATCCTCGTCATAAAAAATGAGGGGTCTCGCTGTCCGCTATACAAAGAATGCCACTACATGGTTAATGTGGGACGCAGACATACTTTAAAATAAAAAAGGCAACTCACTTCTGAGTTGCCTTTGCCCGGAACAAGACTTGAACTTGCACACCCTTACGAGCTCTAGTACCTGAAACTAGCGTGTCTACCAATTCCACCATCCGGGCTTGTTGATGGATATATACTATCATCAATCAATATATTTGTCAACAGAAAAAGCATATTTTTTTTTGAAAAAAAGCCCTTCCCGTCAACCTACAACTTTACCGCAGCACCTCGCCCTTGTGCCACAGCTTCTCCAGCTCGTAGAACTCCCGGGCACCTTCGGACATGAGGTGCACCACTACAGTGCCAATGTCGATGAGATTCCAGTCGTCACCATCGGAGGTCTTTTTGTTGGTGACGTGAATCTCCATGTCATTGTCCCGGACATAATCCTTCACCAGCTTGTACAAGCCCTTCCAATGGACAGAACTATTTACTGTGACAATAACAAAATAATCTGTCCAGCTATTGAGCTGGGACACATCGATGACGGTAACGTCACGTCCCTTTCCGTCATCCATCAGCTGGGCAATCTCCAGCGCCTTTTCCTTTTCACTCTTCATTTCCACCTCGCTTACCGCACGTAGCGGCCGTCAAAATCCTTTCCAAGAATAATAGTAAAGTCCACCCGGGACTCAGCCTCCATACCGGCACTTTCCGGCAGAACCTCCTCCGTCACAATATTGGAGCAGCTGATGATGTCGCCAAGGTTCTTGGCAACCTCGTCGTTACCAATGTGATTGATGATTACCGTCTCCTGGTAGTCGTTCCTGTCTGCGTTGACGGAGCTCAGCACATCGAATCCAAATCCCTGCAGCAGGATGGAGGTATTCCGTGCCAATCCCTGCACTGAGGTACCATTCTGCACCTCCAGTACATAGATTCGGTCATAGATGGTGTCCACCGCAGAAACCAGGGAGCTCACCGTCTGCTTGAACAGGTCTTTCACCAGTTCTCCGTCGTAGTGGGGGAACAGCAGGGACTTGTCGTCAACCGTTCGTACAGAGCCAGTGATGCTCCGGGGAGCCAGCCGCTCGGAATCAACGCGGGACACCGTCTCCAGCACAATCCGCAAATCCTTGTCCTCCAGGTTGCTGGAAAGGAGCCTGCTGTAATGCTTGAAATTCTCCTCCAGGAACATGGTGGAAAGGTTCTTGTTCAGGGCGGCCAGGAAGGCTACCATCACGTTCTGGTACCTGTCCTGAACCTCACCGGACGTCTCCTCCGGCGACTGGTAGTACAGATAGGTCACCACCTTGTCGCCATCAAGATTGTTCACGCCGGAAGGCAGCAGCCAACGGCTGCCATTGTCCGCCTGAATGTCCACGGGATAGGGCACGAAGATTCTCAGGCCGCCCAACAAGTCGGTCATGGTGCTGAAATCATCCACAGAGCAGACAATGGAGAAGGGAATGGTCTGACCGGAAAGAGTCTCTATCTCCTTGCGGTAGGCATCGATTCCCTTCTCGTGGTAGACGGCGTCAATGCGGTCTACCCTTCCCAAACTGCTGTAGATGGCGCCGGTATTTCCCGGAATGTTGAACAAGGCTCCTCGTCCAGACACTGGATAATAGATGAATACGTCGGTAAACAACACCTTCTCGTCATCCTCCAGCACGAAGAGAATCTTGATTGGCTCCTCATTTTCGATTATCACTTCCACAGGATTCACCTGCAGGGCAGACACAATGACGATGGAAGTGATGATGACGATCAGGAAGACCAATACCAAGAAGATCATGCTCTTCTCCAGTCCTCCGCCCCTTCTTTTTCTCATTCTTTCTCCAAAAATGAAAGCAATTGCAGGGAGGCAGGCGCAATCTTCTTGCCCCTCACCCGCAAATAATCCACATTTTCCTTCAATACAAAAAGAAAAACCTCATCCAGTCCCATGGCATAGGCTCTATCCAAATATTCCTGGTCAATATGGGAACGACCTGGCTCAATCTTGTCCGCCACATAGAGCACCTTTGCCAAGTCTCCCATGCCGGGAGCTCCAAAGGTGTGGAGACGCACCGCCTCCAGTATGTCCTCATCCTCCACGGAAAAATCCTTCCGCAAGACGACGGCGGCGGCCCTGCCGTGCAGCAGACTGGGCTTTTCCTGCTCCAGCCTGCCGATGGGCTGTCCGTCCAAAGCCGCCAACGCCAGAATAAGGGACCCCTTCATTTCCTTGCAGACATCATGGGCAATTCCCGCAAAATAACCACGCTGAGGATCAAGGCCGTGGATACTGCAAAGCTTCTCCGCAGTTTGGGCCACCCGTATGGAGTGGTCGTAGCGACTTTGTGACACCATGGCAAGAGCATATTTTCGTACCTGTTCAATCAGCTGTGCATCCATACAAGTTCCCTTGAATAATATACTGAGAAACTGATTCTGGAACAAGATAC
>CAMGSV010000083.1 GCA_946061495.1 uncultured Spirochaetales bacterium
CCTACGGCTATCTGGATTTCCTGCCGGGTGTCACCGTGAGGGCATCCCTGCCCCTGGAGCTGCATCCCTGGAAGGAGCCTGCTCTGGATGAAGTGGCGGTGGCAGGTCGGCTTCACTGGGGGAACAGGCTGATGGTGTATGGCGGCCAGCTCTCCTTTGGCGGCCCAACCTCCCTGTTCACCACGGCGGCTCCCACCATGACCCTGAATCCACTGGCTGGCTTTGCCTTCCCCGCCACCACGGTGTCTGTGGGAATGCCGGGATTCAGCGGCAGCAGTGCTCCCTACGGCGGAGCGGTGGTGGCCAGCTTGGGTAAGGGATTCGCCAAGGACCGGGTACGGTTGTGGGTCGCCGGCTCCCAGCGGAAACGGTTCTTTGCCGGAGTAACCGTTCCCTTCCAGGTGGCGGCGGTGGAGCTTTCCCTTTCCACAACGGCAGGAGTCTGGTTTTTGGAGGAAAATCTGCCCAGCCTTGAGGACAGCTGGTTTGCCTCGACTCCCGTGTACCATGAGGTCTGGCTCAAGGGATTGGCGGTGGAGGGGCGACTCACCTGGTCTGAGCTACGGCTCTATGGGAGCGGTGTGGTAGTGGAGCAGCCCTGGGGTGGCTTTGGCTTCTGGGGACGGCTGCGGGGCAGTGTCGAGGTGACGGCGGGGAAGGTTCCCCTGCGGCTGCTGGCGGGAATCCATGGTGGCCGCCCTGAGTCCATCACCGCCGACGGCTCGGTGCTGCGGGAAACCCTGCAGGTGTATGTGAATCCCCAGGTGACGGTGGAGCTGGGAGAATTGGCAGCAGTGCTGGAGGAGGGGCGGCTCCAACTGGGCGTTGCCTTTGGTGCCAGCTTCAAGAATACCAACCAATTGCAGCCGGAGTCCTTTGCCGACGGAAAGCTCCGTGGTGGGGTGGCCGTCATCTTTCCTCAATGGAAGCTGCAGCTGGTGGGAGAATGGACGGGAATAAGACTCAGCAATCTTGAGCTGAAGGAGAGCCTCCGTAGTCAGGAAAAATATGGTGGTGAGCTGAGCCTCACCCTGCACCAGCTGATTCCCCGCAGTAGGATACGGTTGTCTGGTTCCGGGCACTACGAGAATCGTGGCGGCCCCGAAAAGGATTGGATTGTGGTGGCGGGAGACGTGAGCCTGTATCACGGTGGCGGGAGCAACCACTGGTTTTCTCTGATTCCAGATTTGGATGCCTCCACCCAAGTGGTATTCAGACGGATGGATGGATTTTATTCTGCCGCCACTGAGGCCAAGGCCAGCTGGAAGGTTCCGTTGCCCTTCGTTACGGTGGGGGCCTGGGTGGCGGTTCATCTGAAGCACACCACCCGGTAGGCGCTTTACAGCCGGGGCTCCACCAGACAGGCGTCCAGGTCGGCTATGATCTTGTCCTTGTTCATATCCTTGCCGATGAACACCAGCTTAATCATGCGGTCCCCCACTGTTTCGTCCCAGTTCCGCTTGAACTCTGGATCCGCCTCCATGGCGGCCTTGATCTGGGCCTTGGTTCCCGTGGCCATCCAGTCGCCGGAGTAGCCAGCGTCAATCTGGCGGCCCGCCTGCTCCAACACAAAGGCACTGGCATTGTCGTCGCTAAGCCACATGATGCCCTTGGTGCGGATGATGGTTTTGGGCCAGTTCTGGGCAAAGTCGTCCAGCTTCATGCGGTCAAAGGGCCGCCGCCGGAAGTAGACGAAGGTACTGATGCCAAATTCCTCGGTATGGCTGTGCTGGTGGTGGTGGCCACAGCCGCACTCCTCGTCGTGGCCATGGTGGTGGTGACCGCAGCCGCACTCCTCGCCATGGTGGTGCTCGTGGTGGTGCTGTTGTTCCTCCTCGAACTGGTTGAGGGCGTTGAGCCAGCCAGCGGAAGTGAACACGTTGTCAAAGCTGAAGGAATTGGTTCCCAGAATCAGGGAGAGGTCCACCTGGGAGCGGCTGGTTTCGATGAGCCGAGCCTTTGGCTGCAGGGCCCGCACCACCTGTCGAACCTGCTCCAGTTCCTCCGGTGTCACCAGGTCGGTCTTGTTGATGAGCACGGTGTTGCAGAACTCAATTTGCTGCACCAGGAGAGCCTCAATGTCATGCTCCTCCAAGTCCTTCTTCAACAAGGAGTTGCCGCCACCAAATTCGCTCACCATCCGGGCAGCGTCCACGACGGCCACAATGGTGTCCAGCTTTGCCACCACCGGGAGATCCCATTCCTCCGCCTCCCCGGCAGCCAGCATTTCCTGATAGCCCTCCGGAGGGCCAGACAGGGCGTCGATAGTCTCGGCAATGGGCTGGGGCTCGCAGATGCCGCTGGCTTCAATCAGGATGTAGTCGAATTTCCTTTGCTTGGTGAGGCTGATGATTTGCTCCATCAAGTCGGTTTTCAGGGAGCAGCAGATGCAGCCGTTCTGGAGGGGAACGATGCTGTCCTTGTCCTCCTCCACAATGCCGGCTCCCTTTTCAATGAGGGAGGCGTCGATGTTCACCTCGCCAATGTCGTTGACGATGACGGCCACCTTGTAGCCGGTCTGATTGTTCAGTATGTAGTTCATCAGGGTTGTCTTGCCCGCTCCCAGATAGCCGGTGAGCAGGGTGACAGGAATACGATTGTCTTTCATACCATTATAATAGTAAAAAATTTGCAAGTGGGCAACGGTGTGGGGAATTCTCTTGGCGGGCAAGAGAAAAATAGCGTATATTTAATCTATGGAAGGAATAGGGAATACAATGCGAGAGGAACAGCAGCAAACCCGATTCTCGCTTAAGGGAAAGCCCTTGAAGGGAGTGGGCATTTTTTGGCCCTATCTCATCATTCCCACCCACTGGATTACCCTCAAGCCGCTGCTCTTCTACCTCAAGACGGTGATTCTGGAATTCTTCCTGTTGCAGTTTGCCGTAACGTGGCGGTGGCGGAAGGCTAGGGTGGTGCAGGTCCATGACCAGCTGGATGACTATGTCCCCTTTCGTCCCGATCTCAGCGACACCTACCTGGACTTCATCAATTTTTGGATTCGGCCGTTGAACTTCACCATTTTGCGCTTTGGACGGAAACGAGCCTTGCCCCATCTGGCACGGTTTATGGAAGCGATTGGGACGGCGTACTCCCAGGCGGCTCGTGTCTATAAGATCTGCATGTCCACCACACCTCGGCCGCTGGCGGGAAACCACAAGAACATGAAGACCATCCACCGCCTTGATCCCCATCTGCTGTGCGTACCCAGCCTCCATATTGCGGTGGTGGTGCTGGCTCACAGTTTTTTCACCGATGTTTTTCAGCAGGAAGGGATGGCGGCCGATGAGTTGGAACGATACACAAAGGAACTGTGGGATGGTGCGGTGGAAATCGGCGAAACGGTGCTCTACGTGAAGCAGCACAGCGTCAACTGCATCCCGGCGGCCCTCTACATGATGACCCACCTGCTGAAGGGCCAGTTTACCATCCAGCGGGCCACCGAATTCATCGATTGCCTCTTTGCCACCGCCTCAGACATTGTTCCCCAGCACCGGCAGGAGATTCAAGACCACATCCACTACATGTTTGACCGACTGGTGCTGGAGGGCTGCACCGAGGATGACTGGACGGTTCCCGTCTTGCGGTGGCTAGCAACTCAGCCAGAGGTGGTGAGATAGGTTTAGACTTTGTAAACTAGCGTTAGCCAAGATTATTTTAGTAAAAGTTGTAGAGCATATATCTATACAATACCTATGTGTTGGCGGCGGTGGAATCCTCTCCAAGTTCAATGTGTAGGATTGCCGAATCCACATGGGGTATGCTATGATAACGTAAGGTATTAGGAGTTTTTATTAGTGTTGGAGGAACGTATGAAAAAGATTTGTTTTCGAATAATCATAACCAGTTTTTTGCTGTTCATCGTCTTCACAGGTTGTGCTTCAACTTCAGACTCATCTAGGTCACGGACGCTGACGCTTGATGTGTCAGCACTTTTGGGTGATGATTTCTTGGAGGGCTGGAATGATAGTCTGCAAAACGTGGACTCAGGTTCAAAATACACTGAATTATCAATTCGAATTTACGAAGTCTACTATGAAAAATATGGCATACCTGTTCGTGACTTCCTTTCAAGAGGAACTCCTGAAATGGTGATTTCGGAGGATATGACGGTTGACGGATTCACGTCATGGTATTGTGTTGATAGTATTTACGGTACTAAGCTGGGACTTGAGTTTGGGTATTACTCCGATCCTCGATATGAGGGTGTTTTTGGATTTCTTCTATATGATGGTAGTGATAAAGGTATCAGAACATTCTACGAGAGAGTTGGTTTGGAACATCACTGGTCTTGGATTGGGGATGATTTTGATGAGTCCTTTACCTTTGTCATCTCTCCTGAAGGATACGGCCGCTACTACGACTTTACCAATGTGCCTGACGGTGAGAGCATCAAACCTCGTGATGTGTACAAGGTGCGTAAGAGATAGGGGTATGGCTAAGAAGATTTGGTATAGTGTTCCGCTTAAACTTTTTTGGGATGAGGTGTATCCAATACAAAAAAGGTTGACTTTATTGTATTCCGATGAGCAGATATATTTATCTTTGGTCCAGCAGAATGCTATGGCATCCTAGGTTCCCTAGACTCCCTACAGCCCCCGGAAATACTCCGGCTTGTAGCTGGTGCTGCTCCTGGCATGGCGGATTTGGTCCAGCAGCCGCTCCCTGTCTTGGTTCAGGGTGCCACGCAGGTTCACATAGTTGGAGGCGTGGTTTGCCCGGAACACGGTTCCCTCGGAGTCAACCTCCTGCAAAAAGAGCTCCATCTCCTCCATCACCTCGTCCGGCTCCAGCAGCTGGAATTTTCCCTGCTGCACCAGCTTGAACAGGGGGGCCTGCTCCTCCACCATCAGGGTCAGAAATCCTAAGAATTCCGGCTTCATGACGGAGATGAGGCGGGCGGACTCCGTGGCGTGCTGCGCCAGCCGCTCCCGACTGCCCAGTCCGGAAATCAGGGTGACTGAGGTGCGGAAGCCTGCCCCATGGGCCTTGACTCCCGCCTCCGACAGCTGTTGGGCAGTGACGCCCTTTGCCATGGAATGCAGCACCTGGTCATCCCCGGACTCCGCACCGATGTACAGCAGGTCAAGTCCTGCCTCACGAATGGCCTCCAGCTCCTGGGGAGACTTGGCCAGCAGGTCCTGGGCGGTGGCGTAGGAGGAGATGAGCTTTGCATGGGGAAGCTGCTGGCGGACAAAGGAAAGGATTTCCACCATCTGCTCGGTGGTCATGGCCAGGGCATCGCCGTCCGCAAGGAACACCCGCTCCACGTACCTGCCGTAGAGCCTGGCTCCCTCTGCAATGTCCGCCTTGATTTCCTCCATAGCCCGCACCCGGAACTGTTTCCCCCGGTACATGGCACAGAAGAGGCAGGTGTTGTGGGCACATCCGATGGTGGCCTGGATGATGAGGCTCTGGGCCTCGCTGGGTGGACGGTAGACGATTCCTTCGTACTCCATAACTTCTCCTGGTGTCATTGCAATGTGATGGCAGAAGAAATGATTTCTTCTAGTACAGTTGATTGTACTGGCTTTTCGTTTCTGTTCAAGGGGGACGGCCTGGCACCAGCTGGAAAGCCCAAATGCCCTCAGTATCTTCAACGTGCTTTGTTATAAGACGTTGCAATTAAATCATTGTTGTGCTTTCTTCCTTATTCTGATATGCTAGAGTCATGTTAAAGAGATTAGAAGAATTGTCACAGCGTTTTGTTGTTGTGGAGGAAATGGTTCAGGAGCCAGATCTTGTCAAGGATCCTAAAAAATACAAAGAAGTTATGCGGGAGCACTCTTATCTTTCTGATTTGATGTACGCATATGATGAGTATAAAAAATTGCTGCAGGATATTAAGGGGAATCAGGAGCTGATTGCCGAAGAGGATGATCCTGATATGAAGGAGATGGCTCGGGAGGAGCTGAAGGAACTTGAGGCTCGTCAACCAGATATGGAATCAAAGCTGAAGATGATGTTGATTCCCCCTGATCCCTTGGAAGAAAAAAATATTATTATGGAAATTCGTGGTGGAACTGGTGGAGATGAGGCCTCTCTCTTTGCCGCCGACTTGTTCAGGATGTATACTCGGTATGCGGAGACAAAGGGCTGGAGATATGAGGTTATGGATGCCAGTGAAACTGAGGTTGGAGGCTATAAGGAAATCTCCCTTTCAATCAGTGGGAAATTTGTGTACGGAAGTTTGCGCTGGGAGGCTGGAGTCCACCGTGTGCAGCGTGTGCCGGAGACAGAGGCCCAGGGTCGCATCCATACGAGTGCGGTGACGGTGGCTGTTTTGCCTGAGGCTGAGGAAACTGAAATTGAAATCCGACAGGAGGATTTGCGCATTGATGTCATGCGTGCCGGCGGATGTGGTGGGCAGTGTGTTAATACCACAGACTCCGCTGTTCGTTTGACACACATTCCTACTGGATTGGTTGTTATCCAGCAGGATGAGAAGAGTCAGCTGCGGAACAAGGAGAAGGCGATGAGGGTTCTGCGTGCCCGGCTCTTCGATTTGGAGGAATCCAAAAAGCATGCGGAGCGGTCTGCTGCCAGAAAGAGCATGGTTGGATCAGGTGATCGTTCTGAGCGAATCAGAACCTACAATTTTCCCCAGAACCGTGTGACCGACCATCGCATCAATCTGACCTTGTACAAGCTTGATCAATTTATGCAGGGAAATATTGAGGAGATGGTGGAGGCCCTCAACATTTCAGCGAAGGAAGCTGCCTTGAAGGGGGCCACCTCCACAGCTGAATAGGAGGAAATCATTACCATTGGAGAGCTACGAAGGATTGGCAGTACCCGTTTGAAGGCGGCTTCCAGTGAGGTGGATGCCAGACAATCCTTTGTCGGTGATGTTGAGATTGGAGCAACTATGACCGGTGCTCCGTCGATTTGCGGGGCTTCTTTGCTGCCTCTGATTCAAACTCCTGCTCTTGATTGCGACTGTATTCTGGCGGATGTGTTGGGATGCAGTCGTTCCTTTATTTTGTCCCATTCCGATGAGGCGATGGAGGCGTGGCAGATTGAGAAATTTCTTTCTGCGATAGACAGGCGTTGTACTGGACTCCCCGTTGCATATATTATTGGTCGGAAGGAATTTTACGGCAGGGATTTTTGTGTCGATGAATCGGTGTTGATTCCAAAGCCCGACACGGAAATTCTGGTTGAGCGGACGATTCAGCTTGTTTCTTCTCATTTTGCAGGAAGAAACAAGGTGACTGTTGTGGATGTCTGCACCGGTAGCGGTTGTGTTGCCGTATCCCTGTGGAAGGAGCTGGCAGGAATCAATTTTGAAATGGATTTTTTTGCCACAGATATTTCTCCTGAGGCGCTCAAGGTGGCAGGGAAAAATTGTGAAATCCATGATTGTCGCATCCAACTTCGACAGGGAGATTTGCTTTCAGGAATCGATTTGCCGAAACTTGATGTTGTGGTGTCCAATCCGCCTTATATTCCCTCTGGGATGGCACGTGAGTTGCTGAAAGATGGACGAGCGGAGCCGCTGTTGGCTCTTGACGGCGATTGCGACGGCAGCACAGATGGTACAGGGCTTATTGCTCGACTTGTTCCGCAAGCCTTTGAGGTCTTGAACAAGGATGGCTGGTTCCTCATGGAGACGGGGGAGTACAATGCGGCTCGTGTGGCGGAGATTATGCAGGAGCAAGGTTTTAGGGATGTGAGCATTCATCCTGATTTGTCGGGTCAGCCCAGGGTGGTTGAGGGGAGAAAAGAGCCATGAGTTATACATCCTTTGTAGATGAGGCTGCAGGAAAGTCTCAGGACGAGCTGCTGGAATTGTTTCTGGATGAATACAGTCAATTTCAAGGAGCAGAAGCTGATGCCATTCGTTCCGCCTGGTCGTATCTTTGTCAGGTGTCCGAGGGGAGGGGAGACTCCCAGAATCAGCCATACTGCATCCATGGAATGCGAGTGGCGGCCATCCTTGCAGAACGGAAGCTCGATTACCAATGTATTGTAGCGGGATTTTTGCACAATGTCCTGTCATTTGAAAGGGTGAGCCCGGAAGAGATCAATGAGAAATTCGGGCCGGTAATTCTCAGGCTCATTGATGGAACAACCCGCATCACCAATCTGCAAATCAAGAATAAGACCCAGCACCAGGCGGATTCCATCCGCAAGATGCTCTTTGCCATGGTGGAGGATATCCGGGTGATTCTGGTGATGTTGGCGGACCGGCTGGATCGCATCAGAAATCTTTCGAAAGATACCAAGCAGGTGCAGAAGCAGGTGGCTCAGGAGGCCATCGATATTTGGGCACCTCTGGCAAATCGCTTGGGTATGTCTTCGGTGAAGTCTGAGCTGGAGGATTTGAGCCTGAAATACTCAAATCCCGATGTGTATGCCCAGATCAAGAAGGTGGTGGCGGCCAAGAAGCAGGAGCGCTCTGATTATCTGGCCAAGGCCCAGCAGGAAATTTACAAGGCTGCCAGCCGTGCAGGAATTGAGGTGAGCATTTCCAGCCGGGCAAAGCATTTTTATTCGATTTATCAGAAGATGCGCAAGCGGAACAAGGGGGTGGAGGAGCTTTTTGACCTGCTGGCCCTGCGGGTGCTCTGTGAAAACAGTGGAGATTGCTATGTGTTGGTGGGACTTGTCCACGGCTTGTGGAAGCCATTGGATGGACGGTTCAAGGACTACATTGCCATGCCCAAGGCCAACGGCTACCAGAGCCTCCACACGACAGTGATGTGCGAGGGACGCCCTTTGGAAATACAGATTCGGACGACCGAGATGCATTCGGTGGCTGAATATGGTGTGGCAAGCCACCTGCTGTACAAGCAGAAATTGGGCGGTTCCGACAGGGTGAGCCTGGAGAATCTGAGCATCATCAATCAGCTGAAGCAGTTGCAGCCGGAGCAGCTGGCGGATGATGTTCTGTTCAGCGAGATTCGGGAGGAGTTGCTGGGGGACTCCATCTTTGTGTTTACCCCAAAGGGCGACGTGGTGGAGCTGCCGACTGGCTCGACGGCGGTGGACTTTGCCTACCAGATTCACTCGGCAGTGGGGGAGAAGATTGTGGGAGCCAAGGCTGATGGTCATATCATTCCCCTGTCTCGGCCGCTGAAGAATACCCAGATTGTGGACATCATAACTTCTCCCAAGGCCCATCCCACCCGAAACCAGCTGCAATTGGTGCGAACCGCCAAGGCTCGCACCAAGATTCGTAGCTGGCTCACCCAGAACGACCCCACCTTTGACAATCCCTTTGCCAAGTCGCCGTCAGAGCAGGGATCAAGGCTGGATTCGGACTCCACTGGCGAGGCAGCGGCTGTTCATCGTGCCCACAAGAAGGGATCGGGGAAGCCCAGCGGAACGCCACCGCTGGATATTGCTAGTGGCAGTGGGAAGATTCGGATTGGAAACACCACCAACTTCCTCGTGTCCCGTGCCCGCTGCTGCGAGCCACAGTTTGGAGATGCGATCGTGGGCTACGTGTCCTGCGGCCGGGGAATCATCATTCACCGGGAGGATTGCCACGTCTTTAGCCTGATTCCCAACCGTCAGGAGCGGACGCTGGAGGTGGAGTGGGACAGGGAGGAGTGAGACTTTGCCACGTGTACAGGGAGGGCGGTGGGGGCTATGATCTGCTCGATTTAAGACAATTTTTCAGCGCCTCTACATCTTTAACGTTCTCGGAAATTGTTGTTCCGTCATTCTTCATGAGTGTATTCCCCCATGTCAATTTATATTCTTCGTCTTTATAAGAAAATGAAATATCCCAACCAAAATAAAATTCACCTATTGGCTCATTGTTAATTGTGGTGCCGATAGTGTACAATAAAGTTCGCAAAATGGGGTAGAAAAAAGCCATTGAAAAATCCAGAATGTTGGTTAGCACACTAACAAAAGGAAAAGACAATGGCCAAGAAGAATGATACAAGATTTTTTGAAAATAAGCTACTGGATTTTGTAGCAGCACAAGATCCCCTGCTGGAAATGCTCCAATGGATGATGGACAAGTTCATGGAAATAGAGGTTGCCCGCAAGACTGGAGCCCCCAAAGGGAGCCATTCGCAAACCCGCACCGGCTACAGGTGCGGCTATAGGGTCCGTCGCTTCGACACAAGGCTTGGAACAGTGTATCTTTCTGTCCCCAAGATACGGCAGGGAGGCTACATTCCGTT